>JAQSXO010000176.1 GCA_029256625.1 Cellulosimicrobium sp.
TACACCGAGAACCTCGTCGCGCGCGGCGACATCACGCTCGAGGAGGCCGAGCACGTCCTCCAGGACTACCAGGCCCAGCTCGAGCGCGTCTTCACCGAGACCAAGGAGGGCGGCTTCACGCCCGCCGCGGACCGCGAGCCGGTCGCCGGTCTCGAGCGCCCGGAGTCCCAGCTCGAGGACGCCGGCACGATGGTCGGCTGGAAGACGGCGATCGACCGCTCGGTCCTCGAGCGCGTCGGCCAGGTGCACGTCGCGCCGCCGGAGGGCTTCACCGTCCACCCCAAGCTCGCGCAGCTCCTCGAGAAGCGCCGGCAGATGTCCGTCGAGGGCGGGATCGACTGGGGCTTCGGCGAGCTCGCCGCGTTCGGCTCGCTCCTCACGGAGGGCACCCCCGTGCGCCTCGCCGGTCAGGACTCGCGCCGCGGCACGTTCGTGCAGCGCCACGCCGTCCTGCACGACCGCGAGACGGGCGCCGAGTGGACCCCGCTGCTGTACCTGTCGGCGGACCAGGCGAAGTTCTGGGTGTACGACTCGTCGCTGTCCGAGTACGCCGCGCTCGGGTTCGAGTACGGCTACTCGGTCGAGCGTCCCGACGCGCTCGTGCTGTGGGAGGCGCAGTTCGGCGACTTCGTCAACGGCGCCCAGACGGTGATCGACGAGTTCATCTCGTCCGCCGAGCAGAAGTGGGGCCAGTACTCCTCGGTCGTCATGCTCCTCCCCCACGGCTACGAGGGCCAGGGGCCGGACCACTCGTCCGCGCGCATCGAGCGGTTCCTCCAGCTCGCCGCCGAGGACAACATGACGATCGCGCAGCCGTCGACGCCCGCGTCGTACTTCCACCTGCTGCGCCAGCAGGCGTACGCCCGGCCGCGCCGCCCGCTCGTCGTCTTCACGCCCAAGCAGCTGCTGCGCCTCAAGGCCGCCGCGTCGAGCGTCGAGGACTTCACGACCGGGACGTTCCGCCCCGTCATCCCCGACGCCGCGGTCGACGCGGCCAAGGTCGACCGGGTGCTCCTGTGCACGGGCCGCGTGTACTACGACCTCCTCGCCGAGCGCACCAAGCGCGGTGACGAGAAGGTGGCGATCGTCCGGCTCGAGCAGCTCTACCCGCTCGACGTCGACGGCATCCGGGCCGAGCTCGCGAAGTACCCGGACGCCGAGGTCGTGTGGGTCCAGGACGAGCCGGAGAACCAGGGCGCCTGGTCGTTCGTGCACATCAACCTGCCGGAGGACCTGCCGCGCGTGAGCGTCGTCAGCCGCCCGGCGTCGGCGTCGACCGCCGCCGGCACGGCGAAGAAGCACCAGGCCCAGCAGGCCGTGCTGCTCGAGCAGGCCTTCGCCCGCTGACCCGGCCCGCACGGTCCTGCGCACGACGAAGGCCCCCTCCGCACGGAGGGGGCCTTCGTCGTGCGTGGGGAGGCCGGGTGCGCGGACCTACCAGCGGTCGTGGATCTTCGCGCGCAGGTGCTCGTCGTAGATCTCGCGGACACCGGAGGTGAACAGCGGCCCGAGCACGTCGGCGCTGCCCGCCGCGGCGTTGGCGCGCGCCTGCTCGACGCTGCGCGCGCCCGGGATGACGGTCGACACGCCCGGCTGCTGCCACACCCAGGCGATCGCGACCTGGGCGGGCGTGAGGTCCTGCCCGACGACGTCCTGCACGAGCGTGGAGAACTCGCTCGCCGCCTGGACGCCCGTCTCGAAGTCGACGCCCGAGAACGTCTCGCCGACGTCGAACGCGCTGCCGTCGCGGTTGTACGTGCGGTGGTCGTCGGCCGCGAACGTCGTGTCCTTCGTGTACTTCCCGGACAGCAGGCCGGACGCGAGCGGCACGCGCGCGATGACGCCGACCCCGGCGTCGGACGCCGCGGGCAGCACGGCGTCGAGCGGCTTGAGCCGGAACGCGTTGAGGATGATCTGCACCGTCGCGACACCGGGTCGCGCGATCGCCGTGAGGGCCTCGTCGACGGTCTCGACGCTCACGCCGTAGCTCGCGATCGCGCCCTCGGCGACGAGCGTGTCGAGGCCGTCGTAGACCTCGTCGCGCGAGTACACCGCCGTCGGCGGGCAGTGGAGCTGGACGAGGTCGAGACGGTCGGTCCGCAGGTTGCGGCGCGACCGGTCGGTCCACTCACGGAACTTCGCGAGGGTGTAGTTGTCCGCGTCCTGCGCCTCGCGGCGACCCATCTTCGTCGCGACGGTGATCGCGTGGCCCGGGTTGTCCGCGAGGTAGCCACCGATGATCTGCTCGCTGCGCCCGTCGCCGTAGACGTCCGCGGTGTCGAAGAACGTCACGCCGGCCTCGGCGGAGGCGTCGAGCACGGCGCGCGCGTCGTCCTCGCTCACGTCGCCCCAGTCGGCGCCGAGCTGCCAGGTTCCCAGTCCGACGACCGAGACGAGCCGTCCCGTCCGTCCGAGCACCTGTCGTTCCATCGTTCCTCCTCGTGCTGCGTCGGGTACGCCGGGAGACACACCCGGGCACCGAGTCTGACTGCCGAGAGCGCAACGCGCACCCTCGCACGCCGAGTACCGTATGTGAGCGTGAACACCCATGCCCCCTCGGGGACCCAGGTCCGCATCGCCCACGGCGACCACGCAGCGACGATCACCGAGGTGGGAGCGGCCGTGCGCGAGTACGCGGTCGGCGGGCGGCCCGTCTTCACCCCGTTCGCCGAGGACGAGGTCGCGCCCGCGTTCAACGGCGCCGTCCTCCTCCCCTGGCCCAACCGCCTGCGCGACGGCGCGTACGAGGTGGAGGGCACGGCGTACCAGGTGCCCGTGTCGGAGCCCGGGCGTGGCACCGCGCTGCACGGGCTCGCGTGCTGGCAGCGCTGGGTCGTCGTGGAGCACGAGACGTCGCGGGCGACGCTCGAGCTGCACCTGCCGCCGTCGCCGGGCTACCCCTTCGACCTCGTGACGCGCGTGACCTACTCGCTCGACGACGCGGGACTGCGCGTCCACGTGCGCACGACGAACGTCGGCGCCGCGACCGCCCCGTACGGCATCGGCTTCCACCCGTGGCTCTCGGCCGACGGCGCGAACCTCGACGAGTGCACGCTGCGCCTCGACGCCACGACCCGCGTCACGACCGACGACCGGCTCCTGCCCACGGGCACGGAGCCCGCCGCGGGGAGCTACGACCTGCGCGAGCCGCGCCTGCTCGCGGGCGTCGACCTGGACGACGCCTACGTCGACGTGCTGCGCGACGCCGACGGGCTGTCGTGGACGCGTCTCTCCGCTCCCGACGGCCGCACGTCGGCCGTCTGGATGGACGGCTCGATGGACACGTGGCAGGTGTGCACGGGCGACCACGTGGCCGACGTCGCGTTCCGCCGCTCCGGCGTCGCCGCGGAGCCCATGAGCTGCATCGCGGACGCGTTCCGCACCGGCGAGCGGCTCGTGCGGCTCCAGCCGGGCGCCTCGCACGAGGTCACCTGGGGCGCGACGCTGCTCTGACGAGGGGGCCGGTGGGCGGTCCGTCCTATATGCCCGGCTGGACACGCCGTTCCCGGGGGTCCGTTTCGACCCGCGCCGCCCGCGTCGGGGAGAATGGCGTCCGTGGAAGACGCGGTGAGTCGAGAGGTACGGATCTGCGTCGTCGGCGACGAGCTGAGCGCCGGCGTCGGCGACGCGAAGGCCCTGGGGTGGGCGGGGCGCGTCGTCGCGCGCACACGCTTCCCCCAGCCGGCGTACGTGTTCCCGCTCGCCATCCCCGGCGAGACGACGACGGCGCTCAGCCAGCGCTGGGAGGCGGAGACCGCACGGCGGTTCTCCCCCGAGCCGGACGTGGACAACCGCCTCGTCATCGGCCTCGGTCGCCACGACCTCGACGCGGGGCTCTCGGTCGCGCGCTCGCGCCTCAACCTCGCCAACGTGCTCGACGTCGCGGAGTCACACCGCCTGCCGACGTTCGTCGTCGGCCCGCCGCCCGGCCACGCGCAGGACGCCGAGCGGCTCGCCGAGCTCTCGCACGCCTTCTCCGACGTCGCGAACCGGCGGCGCGTGCCGTACGTCGACACGTTCAGCCCGCTCGTGACGCACGAGCAGTGGCTCGCGGACCTCGCGCAGAGCGGCAACGGCTTCCCCGGCCAGGCGGGCTACGGGCTCATGGCCTGGCTCGTGCTGCACACGGGCTGGCACGCGTGGCTCGGTCTGCCGGACGACACGGTCTGACCCTCCGCACGCCGACGGCCCGCCGTCCCGGGAGACACCGGGACGACGGGCCGTCGGCGCGCGGGCGTCAGCCGCGCGAGACCGTGAGGTCGCCCGAGACGGTGTTCGCCGAGACGTACGCGCCTCGCGCGCCGGGCTGGTCGACGTGGTCGACCGACGTCGTGCGCTGCGCGGCGGAGTCCAGGCGGACGCCGTCGAGCACGGCCTTGCCCGTGACGCTGCGGGCCTTGAGGTTGACCGGCGACCCGGAGCCGAGGCGCACGGCCACGTCGCCGGAGACGGTGCGCGCGTCGACGAGCGGGGTGCTCTCGCGCGCGACGACCTCGACGCCGCTCGTCACGGTGTTCACGGACACGCGGCCGAGCGTCCCGCCGAGCGTGACCGCCCCGGACGCGGTGCTCACGTGGACGTCGCCGACGTGCTCGCCGACGTCCACGGTGCCGGTCGCCGTCTTGATCGACGCCGTGCCCGACACGCCCTGGACGCGGACGGCGCCCGTGGCCGTGGTCACGGACAGGTCCGCCTGCGTGCCGAGGACGCTCGCGGCGGCGCGCGCGGTCGTCACCTTGACCGGCACGTGCGCCGGGACCGTGACACGCACGACGGCGCGGTCCTTGTCGCGCAGGCCCTTGGCCCGCTCGACGAGGCCCTCGACGCCGGCGAAGTCGTAGCCGACGCGCAGCTCGCCGTCGTGCGCGCTCACGTGGAGCGGACGCTCGGAGACCTCGCTGACGTCGAGGTGCGCCCCGGCCTCGCGGGCGGGGTCGGCGACGACGTCGACCGACCCGTCGGTGAGCTGGACGACGACGCGCCGGACGTCGGCGACGTCGACGGTCTGCGGGGCGTTGATGACCCAGGACTCGGTGCTCATGCGCTTCTCCTCGTTCGGTTCTCTGGTTCGGGGTGCGGTGCGTTCGTCGGGAGGTTCTGGTGATGGTCGGTCAGGGCAGGGTCGCTCGCACGGCCTTGCGCGCGCTGTCGAGCACGGTGCGCAGGGTGTCGACCGTGAGCTCCGAGACGACGCTCGCCGCGTCGGCCCGGCGGAGGTCCGCGCGCACGTCCTCGCGGAACCTCTGCAGCACGGCCTCGGCCTCCATCCGCCACGCGTAGGACTCGCGGCGGCGCGGGTCGGGCTCGCCGTCGCGCGGGCGGGCGCGCGCCGTCTGCGCGGCGGCCGCGAGCTCGGCCCGCAGGCCCCGGAGCGAGCCCTGCACGTCGGCGCGCAACGCCTCGGCGCGCTGGCGCACCGTCTCGGCGATGCCGTGCTCGAGCGCGGCGACGTCGGCACGACGCGCCTCGATCTCGGCGCGGCCCGCGGGGGTGAGCTCGTACGTCGTCTTGCGGCCGTCGGCGCTGCGGTGCACGAGACCCTCGTCCTCGAGCCGCGCGAGGCGGGGGTAGATGGTCCCGGCGCTCGGCCGGTAGGTCCCGCCGAACCGCTCCGAGAGCTCGGTGATGAGCTCGTAGCCGTGCTTGGGCCCGGTGTCGAGGAGCGCCAGGAGGTAGAGCCGGAGCTCGCCGTGCGCGAAGACGGTGGCCATCAGCGGTCCACCGGCCCGCCCGACGACGCGGCGCCCCGTGCTCCCGGGCTCCCCCACACGGGGGCGTCCGCCTCGGCCCGGGCGTCCCCGACCGGGTGCTCGGCGGCGTCCCACGACGTCTCGTCCGCCCCGCGCAGGACGGTCACGTCGCCGGAGACGGCGGAGACCCGGACCGGCGAGCCCTTCCCGTGCCGCGCGGGCTGGTGGAACGAGCGTGCCGTACCGCGCTGCTCCGCGCCGTCGACGAGGAGGCGCCCGCTCACGCAGCGGATCGCGTAGTCCATCGCGTCGGGGTCGGGCAGGCGCACGAGCACGTCGGCGGAGACGGCGCTCACGGTGATCTCGGACGGGGTCGTCCGGGTGTCCACCGTGACGGAGCCCGAGACCGAGTCGAGGCGCAGCGAGTGCAGCGAGCCGGTCGCCGTGAGGCCGCCGGACACCGAGTCCATGCGGACCGGGCCGTCGTGCTCGCTCGCCGAGACCTCGCCCGAGACCGTGTCGACGCGGAGCTCGCCGCGCGTGCGGCTCGTCATCACCGAACCGGAGACGGTCGCCAGCCGGGCACCGTCGCGCACGCCCGCGACGAGGGCCTCGCCCTGCACGGTCGCGACCTTGACCTGCGTCGTCGCCGGCACGGCGACGTGCACGTCGGCCGCGTCCTTGCCGGTGTAGGTGCGGAAGCGCTCGAGGAAGCCCTTCCAGCCCGCGACGAACGGCCCGTAGCCGACCCGGAGCGTCGTCCCCTCGAGGCGCACCTCCAGAGGTCGCCCGACCACCGAGTGGACCTCGACGCGCGTGTCCGTGCGCGTCGGGTCGTCGTGCGCGACGACGTCGATGCGCCCGCCGATGACCGTCGCGTCGAGCGTCCGCACCCGCGCGAGGTCGATGGCCTGCGGACCGGTGACGGTCCAGCTCTCCTGCGTCATCCGTGGCTCCGTCCGTGTCGCGTCCCGTACGGCCGCGACGGCGACGCTCGAGGACACTCGCGATATATCTCGTTCTGCCAGACACGATATATCGCGTGCTCGACCCTGGCAAGGGGTCGCGTGTGGGACGATGGGAGGCGGACTTGACCCGCCGGGACCGGCGGGACTCCCCCGATC
>JAQSXO010000177.1 GCA_029256625.1 Cellulosimicrobium sp.
TCGTTCGGCGGGACGCGGCGGATGCGCTTGCTGATGAAGATGACCACCGCGAAGAACGCGATGACCAGGGCGACGATCGCCAGGGTCGTGATGAGGTTCTTGTCGTCGAACATGGTCCGCGCCGGGGCGCGTCTCCTTCCGTGGGTGCGTGCAGGTCAGGGCGTGCGGCGGTGCGCGGTGGACGGGCCGGGTGGTGCCCGGCCGGCCCGCCGGTGGTGCGTGCGGGTGCGCGGCACCCACGGGTCGACGCGCGGGGCGTCGCGGTCGGTCTTCGAGGACCTCAGTCGTTGGGGTAGTGGCGCTGGACGCGCACGCGGCTCCCGGACTGCTCGAGCACGACGACGCGCGCGCCCTCCGGGATGGGCTCGTCCGCCCACGCGAGACGGCGCTCGAGCTCGTGCGCGGCGTCGAGCGAGACCTCGCCGCGCGCCGGGTCGATCGCGGTCGTCGCGGTGCCCTGCACGCCGACGAGCGACGTCGGGACGCCGTCCTCCGAGTCCCGCAGGTGCTTGACCAGGGCCTGGACGAGCACCATGACGACCAGCGCCACGACGAGCGACCCCACGTACGCGAGCCACGTCGGCAGGTCGTTGGACACCACGATCACGCCGACGGCGCCGAAGACCACACCACCCACGCCGAGCGACGTCCCGGACACCGCGCCGTCACCCAGGTCGACGATCTCGCCCACGAGCAGCGAGAGGAGCAGGAGGGCGAGTCCGGCGATGCCGATGACGATGAACGCGATCATGCGAGGTCCCCTAGTGCGGCCGGCGGCCGCGGCGTGGAAGTGGCGTGTAGAGTTGTCGTGAACGTACGCACACCCTATCGTGACCCGACCATGCCGAGAGCCCGCCCGGGGCCTCCCGGCATGGGGAGCACTCCCCAGGTGCGACGCGCTCAGGAACCGAGCTCGTCCAGCAGCCGTAGGAGGTTCGCGCGAGCGGTGCCGGCGTACCCCTCGACCCAGTCGCCCTCGTAGGCGCGCGGGACCACCTCGACGGTGAGGACGCACGCGAGGTACGCGCGGTACAGGCTCAGCCGCGCCCACGCGTCGGCGTCGCCCGATCCGGGCGTGCCGTCGCCCAGGCCCAGTTCCCCGCCCTCGGCGGCGTACCCCGCGAGCAGGTCGGCGTCGACCGCACCGGCGCCGAGCTGGTCCGCCCCGGCCAGCTCGAACAGGGGGTCACCCCACAGCGACCGCTCGGCGTCGAGCACGCCGACGATCGCGAGGCCTGCGTCCGCGTCGCCGGTCGCCAGGTCGTCGCCGCCGAGCAGCACGTTCCCGGGCCACAGGTCGGCGTGCACGAGCCGGGGGACGGTCACGCGGGCGAGCAGGTCGCGGTGGCGCGCGACGGCGTCGCGCACCCGGGCCTCGGGGAGCTCCACGCCCCAGCGGCGCGCGTCGTCGAGCACGGCCCCGACCATGCGCGCGAACGCGTCGGGCCAGGTCGCCGCGGCGAGGTCCGACGCCCGTGCCGGGTACCCGAACCGGTCGCCCGTGATCCGGTGCAGCCGGGCCATGAACGACCCGAGCCCGCGGCGCACGACCGCGGTGGCCGCGTCGTCGAGCTCGCGACCGCTCCACAGGGCACCGTCGAGGAACGTGACGACGAGCGCGTCGCCGTCCACGTGCTCGCGCGTGAGGTCGGCGTGCAGCACGCGCGGGACGGGCAGCCCGGCCGCGTGCGCCGCACGGTAGGCGGCGTCCTCGGTGGTGAGGATGCCGTGCTCGTAGCGCAGCAGGCGCGACGTGTCCGCCCCGGTGATCTTGACGACGACGCGCGCGGGGACGCCGTCGGGCAGCGCGCTCCCGGTCGGCGCGGCGAGGTCCACGGCGAAGACGCTCGCGAACATCCCGCCGCTCAGCGGCTCGACGCGGACGGCCTCGCCGAGCGGCGCCACGACGGCCGCGACCTGGTCCTGCGTGACCGACGCCTTGGTGAGCACGCGGCGATGCTACCGGTCCGTGCGCGCCCTCCCGGGCCCGGTCAGGACGGGGTGAGGAGGTCCTGCTCGGCCACGGCGTCGAGGCTCAGCGTCCGGTACCCGTGGGTCTCGAACAGGACGGTCACCCGGTCGTCGCCCTCGTACCCCATGACCGTCCCCGCGCCGAACTCCGGGTGCTGCACCGTGGTGCCGGTCGACCAGGGCGCAGAGCGGTCGTCCGCGGTCCGCTCGGCGGCGGTGCCGGCCCAGCAGGTGTCGCAGCGCCCGCACGGCTCGGGCAGCTCCTCGCCGAGGTACGCGAGCAGGAACTGGCGGCGGCACTGCGTGGTCTCGGCGTACGCGCGCATCATCTGCAGGCGCGAGTCGTCGACCCGGCGCCGGGCCTCGGCGAGCTCGTGCGCGACGTCGGCCACCGCGGCCGGGCGCGCGTCCTCGCCGGCGAGAGCCCGCGCGTCCTCCACGAGCGCGCGCAGGCGCGCGAGGCGCCGGGGCAGCCGCGCCCGCCCGCCCGGCGCCGAGGATCCCGGCGCCTGGTCGTCCGGACCACCCCGGCCCAGGGCGCGCGCGACCTCGCGCAGGTCGTCGCGGTCGGGCACGCTCACGGCGAAGTAGCGCTGGAGCCCCAGGTCCTCCGGGCGGTAGAACAGCACCGCGACGGCGGGCTCGCCGTCGCGTCCGGCCCGGCCGACCTCCTGGTAGTAGGAGTCCGGGGAGCCGGGGACGTCCGCGTGCACGACGAACCGCACGTCCGGCTTGTCGATGCCCATGCCGAACGCGGACGTCGCGACGACGACGTCCAGCTCGTCCTCGGTGAAGCGCCGCTGGGCCTCGTCACGCTCGGCCCGCCGCATCCCGCCGTGGTAGGCGGCGGTGCGCAGCCCCGCCTGCGCGAGCGCGTCCGCGACCTCGGTGGTGCGGCGCCGCGTGCCGACGTACACGATCCCGACGCCGTGCTCCGCCTCGGCGCGCACGCGCTCGACGACCGCGCGGTCCTTGTCCGCCGCCTCGACGGCCCGCACGACCTCGAGCGCGATCCCGGGGCGCGCGAACCCGCGGACGATCACCGCGGCGTCGCGCAGGTGCAGGCGCTCGGCGACGTCCTCGCGCACGGGAGGCGACGCCGTCGCGGTGAGCGCGAGCACGCGCGGCCGCGGGTCCAGGGTGTCGAGGCGTTCGCCCACGCGGAGGTACTCGGGCCGGAAGTCGTGCCCCCAGGTCGAGACGCAGTGCGCCTCGTCGACCGCCACGAGACTGGGCCGGGCCGCACGGACGGCGTCGAGGACCTCGTCGTTGGCGAGCTGCTCGGGCGACAGGAAGAGGAACTCGAGCTCGCCCGCCGCCGCGGCCTCGAGCGCGGCGCGCCGCTCCGCCGCGGGCACGGCGGAGCTCACGGCCGCGGCCCGCGCGTCGTCGTCGCCGAGCTCGAGCAGCGACCGCACCTGGTCCTGCTGGAGCGCGATGAGCGGCGAGACGACGAGCGTGAGCCCGGGCAGCTCGAGGCCCGGGACCTGGTACACCGCCGACTTGCCGGCCCCGGTCGGCAGGACGAGCAGGACGTCGCGCCCGTCGAGGAGCGCGGCGATCGCCTCGCGCTGCCCGGGACGCAGGTCGCGGTAGCCGAAGACCTCCCGGGCGGTGACGCGGACGTCGGCGAGGGTGGGCTCGTCCGTCACGGGCGAGGCACGTTGCGCAGGTTGGCGCGCGCCATCGACACGACCTCGCCCATGCCGCCGCCGAGGACCTCCTTGCTCATCGCGACCGCGAACCCGCGGACCTGGCCCGCGGTGATGTTCGGCGGGATCGAGAGCGCCCGGGGGTCGGTGACGACGTCGACGAGCGCCGGCCCGGGCCTGTTGAGCGCCTCCTGGAGGGCGCGGCGCAGGTCCTTCGGCTTCTCGACGCGCACCGCCGGGATGCCGATCGCGTTCGCGACCGCGGCGTAGTCCACCTGCGGCGACTCCGTGCCGAACATCGGGAGCCCGTCGACGAGCATCTCCAGGCGCACCATGCCGAGGCTCGCGTTGTCGAAGAGGACGACCTTGACCGGCAGGTCGTAGTGCTTGAGCGTGACGAGCTCGCCGAGCAGCATCGAGAGACCGCCGTCGCCGGCCATGGCGACGACCTGGCGTTCGCGGCCCCCTTCACGCCCAGCGGCGGCGACGCCGATCGCGTGCGGCAGCGCGTTGGCCATCGAGCCGTGGATGAACGACCCGATGACGCGACGCTTGCCGTTGGGCGTGATGTACCGCGCGGCCCACACGTTGCACATGCCGGTGTCGACGGTGAACACCGCGTCGTCGGAGGCGACCTGGTCGAGCGTGTCGGCCACGAACTCGGGGTGGATCGGCGTCGTGCGCTCGACCTTCTTGGTGTACGCCCCGACGACGCCGGTCATCGCCTTCTCGTGCTTGGCGACCATCGAGTCGAGGAACTTGCGCGACCGCGCCTTCTTCACGAGCGGCAGGAGCGCGCGCACCGTCTCCCCGACGTCGCCCACGACGGCGAGGTCGAGCCGCGTGCGGCGCCCGAGGTGGGTCGGGTCGACGTCGACCTGCGCCGTGCGGACCGACTCCGGGAGGAACTGGTCGTAGGGGAAGTCCGTGCCGAGCAGGATCAGCAGGTCGCAGTCGTGCATGGCGTCGAACGCGGCGCCGTAGCCGAGCAGGCCGGACATGCCGACGTCGAACGGGTTGTCGTACTGGATGAACTCCTTGCCGCGCAGCGAGTGGCCCACGGGCGCGGCGATCTTGTCGGCGAGCGCGATCACGTCGTCGTGCGCGCCGCGCACGCCCGCCCCGGCGAAGATCGTCACCTTCTTCGCCGCGTCGATCGCGTCCGCGAGCTGCTGGACGGCGCCCGCGTCGGGGACGACACGCGGGGGAGCGGGCCGGCACGCGACGTCGGGCACGGCGGCCGGGGCGTCGAGGTCGGCGACGTCGCCGGGGAGCGTGAGGACGGAGACGCCGCGCGCGCCGTAGGCGTGGTGGATCGCGGAGTTGATGACGCGCGGTGCCTGGTCGGCGCTCGAGATCATCTCGGAGTACACGGAGCACTCGGTGAACAGGCGGTCCGGGTGGGTCTCCTGGAAGAACCCGGTGCCGATCTGCTTGCTCGGGATGTGGCTCGCGATGGCGAGCACGGGCACGCGCGACCTGTTGGCGTCGTAGAGGCCGTTGATGAGGTGCAGGTTGCCCGGCCCGCACGACCCCGCGCACACCGCGAGGCTGCCCGTGACCTCGGCCTCGGCGGCCGCGGCGAACGCGGCCGCCTCCTCGTGGCGCACGTGGATCCACTCGATGCCCTTGCCCGCGTTCTCGCCCGTGTTGGACCGGTGCACCGCGTCGACCACGGGGTTGAGGCTGTCGCCGACGATCCCGTAGATCCGGCGCACCCCCGCCTCGATGAGCTGCGCGACGAGCAGGTCCGCGACCGTGCGGTTGCGCTTGTCCTGCGGGGAGCGACCGATTCCGAACGGCATGACGTACCTCCACGGGTGGGCTCGGGTTCGTCTCCATCGTGCGCCGGGGCCGCGCGGGCCGCAGCGTGGGGCGGCGTCTCGTGCGTCACGGTCGCCGCGCGCCCCGCCCGGCGCCGAACCCGGGGATGTCGCACCCCAGGGTGCCGAACCCGGGGTTGTCCCCGGGTTCGAGCACGGTCCTGGGTGACAACCCCGGGTTCGGCGGGCGCGCCGCGACGGCTCGTCGCGGGCTCGGCGTCAGGCTCGGGCCGCGGCGGACGGGGTGCGGCGGCGCGCGACGGCGGCCGCGGCGTCGGCCAGCGCGAGCTCGCCGTGGATCCCCGCGCCGGCCAGGACCCCGGCCGCGGCGGACGCGCCGACCTGGGCCATGAGGTCGCTCGAGTTCCCGGCCGCCCACACGCCGGGGAGCGCGGTCGCACCGCGCGGGTCCGCGGGCACGAACCGGCCCGCCGGGTGGTCCTCGAGCGTCCCGCCGAGCTGCTCGAAAAGCTCGCCGCGCGCGACGAACCGGGGCCCGACGACGACGGCGTCCACCGCGAACGACGTCCCGTCCGCGAGGACGACCGACCGCACCGAACGGCCGTCGACGTCGAGGCGCGCGACCTCGCCCTCGACGACGCGCACGCCGAGCGCCGAGAGCTGCTCCCACGTGGCGTCGTCGAGCTCGGGCGCGGTGTGCTGGAAGAGCGTCACGTGCGGTGTGAGCTGGCGGAACAGCAGCACCTGGTGCGCCGCGGCGGGACCCGTCGCGAGCACCGCGATCCGCAGCCCGCGCACCTCCCAGCCGTGGCAGAACGGGCAGTGCAGCACGCTCGACCCCCAGCCCTCGCGGACCCCGGGGACGTCGGGGAGCTCGTCGACGAGGCCCGTCGCGAGCAGCACGCGGCGCGCGCGGACGGTCGCGCCGTCGTCGAGCGTGAGCGTGAAGCCGGACTCGGCGTCGCCGGCCGCGTGGGCCACGCGCGCGTCGCGGACCTCGGCGGCGTAGCCCTCCGCCTCGGCGCGACCCGCGGCGAGCAGCTCGCGCGGCGGGACGCCCTCGCGCCCCAGCAGGTTGTGCGCGCCCTCCGCGGGCGCGTTGCGCGGCTCGCCGGCGTCGAGCACGACGACGGAGCGCAGGGACCGCGCGAGCGTCACCGCGGCGCTCAGCCCGGCGGGCCCGCCGCCGACGATCGCGACGTCGTGGACGGTGTTCTCGAAAGTGGTGTCCATGTCTCTCCTCAGCAAGGGAAGGGGTGCGCTGAGTGCATGAAATAGTCGCGAGGATCGGCCAAGACGGCGATTATTTCATGCACTCAGCGGGGGCGGCGGGCGGCCCAGACGATGCGGCCGCCGCGGGCGCCGACGGTGTGCGTGGGCGCC
>JAQSXO010000178.1 GCA_029256625.1 Cellulosimicrobium sp.
CGGTCGACGGCCTCGACCGCGACCTTGCCCGCGAACGCCGGGGCGTGCGCCTTCCACGTGGAGATCTGGCCCTTGCGGGACTGGCGCGTGGCCGTCGTCGTGTGCAGGGCCTGGCCGATCGCCTGGAACACCGTCTCGGTGTCGAGGCCGAGCAGCGTCCCGATGCCCGCGGCGGCCGACGGCCCGAGGTGCGCGACGTGGTCGATCTTGTGCCGGTGGAGGCTGATCGCGCGGACGAGGTCGACCTGGATCTCGTAGCCGGTCGCGATCGCTCGCACGACCGCGGCGCCGTCGGACCCGGCGTGCTGCGCGACGGCGAGGATCGGTGGGATGTTGTCGCCCGGGTGGGAGTACTCGGCGGCGAGGAACGTGTCGTGGAAGTCGAGCTCACGCACCGCGACGCCGTTCGCCCACGCCGCCCACTCAGGGCTCGTCCGGGTGTCGAGGCCGCAGCCGAACACCGTCGCGCCCGGGGTGTACGGGTGCGCGAGCGCCTGGCCGCGCGCGGCGACGGCCGGGCCGCGCACGAGGCTCGCCGCGGCGACGGCCGCGTTGTCGATGACGCGGTTGATGACCATGTCGACGACCTCGGGCGTGACCTCGACCGGGTCGGTCGCGAGCTCGGCGAGCTTCCACGCGAGCTGGTCGGTGCGGTCGAGCGGCTCCGCGCTGGGGTAGACGCGCAGGTGGTGGGTGTACGGCATCGGTGTCTCCGTCGTGCGGTGGGCGGTGGTCAGGGGAGGTCGTCGGTCGCCGACCCCACGCCGCGCAGGGACTGCTCGGCGAGGGCCGCGCTGCGCTCGATGTGGGCGCGCATCGCGGCCTCGGCCGCGGCGGGGTCGCGGCTCGCGATGGCATCGGCGACGGCGCGGTGCTCGTCGACGTGGTCGGTGGTGCCGACGCGGCGGCGCGCGGCCAGCGCGCGGTACCGGTCGACGTGGCCGCGGATCTGGCGCAGGAGCGCTGACCCCCAGCGGTTGTCGGCGAGCGCCTCGATCTCGCCGTGGAACTGCGCGCCGACCCGCAGCACCTCGTCCTCGTGGTCGCGCACGGCGTCCATGAGGGTCACGAGCCGGACGAGTCGGGCGACGTCGTCCGGCGTGGCGCGCTCGCACGCGTCCCGGGCGAGCAGGCCCTCGAGGCGGGCGCGCACGTCGTAGACGCGGCGCGCGTCGGCGACGTCGAGCGGCGCGACGCGCACTCCCCCGGTCGGCAGCTCGACGACGAGCGCCTCCGCCTGGAGCAGGCGCAGCGCCTCGCGCACCGGGGTCCGGGAGACGCCGAGCTCGGCGGAGAGCACGGGCTCGGTGAGGCGCGCGTCGGGCGCGAGCGAGCCGTCGATGATGCGGCCGCGGAGGAGGTCGTAGACCGCGCGGGCGCCGGACTGACGGCGCGCGAGTCCCGCGTCGCCGGGGGCCGTCGTGGCCTGCCCGACGGCGGCGCGCAGGTCGGGCGTCGTCGTCACCCGGCCATCGTGCCACACGCACTGCGCACTTGTATACAAGTATCGGTCGCGGGTGACCGTGTCACATCCCGGGGCGCTGCGGCGTCGTACGGGCATGAGGATCGCAGTGACAGGTGGGACAGGCACGATCGGCCGGCACGTCGTCGCGGAGCTGACCGCGCGCGGGCACGAGGTGCGCGCGCTGAGCCGGCACGCGGAGCGCTACCCCGTCGACCTCACGACGGGCGCCGGGCTGACCGTGGCGCTCGCCGGGGTGGACGTCGTGGTGGACGCGAGCAACGCGGCGTCGTCCACGGCGGCCGCGCGGGCGACGCTCGTCGACGGGACGCGCCGGCTGCTCGCGGCCGAGCGCGACGCCGGGGTGCGGCACCACGTGCTCGTCTCGATCGTGGGATGCCACGATGTGCCGATGGCCTACTACGGCGTGAAGGTCGAGCAGGAGCGGGCGGTCGCCGCCGGCGACGTCCCCTGGACGGTCGTCGCGGTGACGCAGTTCCACGAGTTCGTCGCCGGGACGCTCGCCGGCGCCGCGCGGCGCGGTGTCGTGCCGCTGCTGCGCGCGCCGGTCCAGCCCGTCGCGGCGCGGGACGGGGCCTCGGCCGTCGCCGACGCCGCGGAGCGCGAGCCGCTCCGCTCGACCACGACCGTCGCCGGGCCGGAGGTGCTCGACCTGCGGGACGCGGCGCGCGCCTGGCGCGCCGCCACCGGCTCCCGGGCGCTCCCCGTGCGGGTACCGCTGCCCGGCCGCCTCGGCCGGGCGCTGCGCGCGGGCGGCCTCACGGACCCGCACCCCGACGCGCGCGGCACGACGACGTTCGCCGGCTGGCTCGCCGCGCAGCCCGCTGCGTCGACCGCCGCGCGATGAGCACCGACGACCTCGCACAGGCCTTCGAGGCGGAGCGCCCGCGCCTCCTGCGCCTCGCCTACGCGACCACGGGGTCGTGGTCGGACGCCGAGGACTGCGTGCAGGACGCGTGGCTGCGCCTGCGCACGCAGGACCCCGCGTCGATCCGCAACCTCGCGGCGTGGCTCACGACGACGGTCGGCCGCCTCGCGCTCGACGTGCTCGGCAGCGCGCGCGTGCGGCGCGAGCGCTACGTCGGGACGTGGCTGCCCGAACCCGTCGTCACCGCGCCCGGCGCGCGGTCCCCGGTCGCATCGTCCGCCGCGACCGCGGCGGACGCCGCCGATCCCGCCGACCGCGCCACGCTCGACGAGGAGGTGAGCATGGCGCTGCTCGTCGTGCTCGAGCGGCTGTCCCCCGCGCAGCGCGTCGCGTTCGTCCTGCACGACGTCTTCGGGCTGCCGTTCGAGGAGGTGAGCGACGTCGTCGGGCGCTCCCCCGCGGCGGTGCGCCAGCTCGCGTCGCGCGCCCGCAAGGACGTCGAGGCCGGACGCCCACGCGGTCGGACGTCGCGCGCCGAGCAGGAGCGCGTCGTCGAGGCGTTCGTCGCGGCGTGCGCGGGCGACGACCTGCCGACGCTGCTCGGGTTGCTCGACCCTGACGTGATGCTCCGGGGCGACGGCGGCGGCAAGGTCCGCGCGCTGCGGCACCCCGTCCAGGGCGCGCAGACCGTCGGGGAGGTCCTGCTCTCCTACCTCCGCAACCGGCCGCGCGGCGCGGGGGCCGTCGACGTCAACGGCAGCCCCGGGCTCGCGCTCGTCGACGGCTCGGGGGTGCTCACGGTCCTGGCGTTCACGGTCGCCGACGGCCGCATCGCGGCGCTCGACATCGTGCGGAACCCCGACAAGCTAGGCACGGTGCCGCCGGGGCTCCTCGACGACGCCGGCCCGTGGTGGCCCTGACCCGCTACGGCCGGTAGCCCTCGGCCGGCCAGCCGCCGTAGCCGTCGAGGTGCTCGTCGGCGTCGCGCACGTAGTCGTCCACCGGCGTCATGCGCTCGGCCATCTCGAAGTGCCAGTCGACCAGCTCGCCGAGCGGGACGGGGGTGCGCGACGACCGCGCGACGTCGCGCCCCTCCTCCGACCACAGCGGCGGGTAGAGGCTCAGCCCCTCGTCGAGGCGGACCGCCCCGATCTCGTCGTACCAGCCGGGCCACCGGACGGAGGCGTAGAACTCCGTCGTCCCGCCGCTCACCGCCCACTCGAGGAACGCGGCCTGGCCGAACCCGAGGTCCACCCACGTGAGCGAGTCGGGCGCGAAGTAGTTGACGTTGCCGAGCTGGCCCGGGAGGCCACCGCCGTTGATCGCGAACGTGCCGCCGAGCACGTCGTAGGCGACGACCAGGACCGACGGCGCCACGCTGTCGTCGCCCGGCTCGCCGAGCCCGTTGACGGTCGCGAGGTCGGGCAGCCCGGCGCCGCCCCCGCCGATGATCCGCAACCATCCACCGTCGACGAGCACCCCGCCGGTGTGCAGCGCGAGCGCACCCAGCGTCGAGCGGACCGTGACCTGGAGCCGGAAGAGGACCTCGAGCGACCACGCCGGGGCCGGGACGACCTCCACGCCACCGCGCCCGAGCATGCGGGAGAGCGTCGGCCAGGCGGGGTCGTCGACCGCCGCCAGCTCCGCTGCCGTCCTCACTGTCATGGCCGGATCATGCCAGATGTTGCCGGTATCCAGGAGCCCTGCTATAGAGCGGCGCCCGGCAGGTCCCCCGATGGGCTGAAAGACCGATTCGCAAGGGCTCCTGCGTCACGACCGGCCACCGATCTTCGTGGCCGTCACCAGGCGGGGTGTGAAGACTCGGCGGCGAGCCCGCGCAGACCGCGTCGGCGCGGTCACCCCAGGGTGTCCTCGTCGGTAGCGTCTCGGCCGTGGACGACGAGCGCACCGTACCGGCGGCGGACGGCACCGACGGACCTCTGCCCGCGCGCCGGGTCCCGCGGAGCACGGTCGCCGTCGTCGCGTCGGTCGCCGGCGTGGTCCTCGCGGTCGTCGCCGCGCTCCTCGCCCCCGCGATCCTCGACGCCGCCGTGGCGGACGGCCCGGCCGCCCTCCCGTCCTCACCACCACCGGACGGGTCGACGGCGACGTCGCCCGGGTCCGGCGATCCCGAGCACGAGGTCGAGGACATGACCGCGCTCCTGCTCGCCCTGCCGGGCGTCGAGGACGTGCAGACGAACGGGCGGGTGGGCACCTCGGCCGAGATCACGCTCGTCACCCCGCTCCCGTCCCCCGAGGCCGCGCAGCGCACCGCCAGGGACGCGAGCGCGATCGTCGCGGCCGTGCCCGGCGGCGGCGCATGGTCGCTCCGGGTCGAGGGCACGGGCACCGGCGGCGGGGCACTCGCCGTCGAGCACGGCCCGGGAGCGGCCGCCGTCCCCGGGGTCGACCCGGCCACCGGGGAGCCGCGCCCGGACCTCCTCGGGGCCGACGCCGTCGCCGACGCCGTGCGCCTCGTCGCCCACGACTCCGTGCGGCGCGTGTACCTCGCCCCGGGCGCCGCCTCGGTCGACGTCCGCTCGGCCGACGACCTCGTCCCCGTCGCCGCGCTGGTGCGGGCCGAAGGCCGAGGGCTGACGAGCCTCGGGGTGGGCGGCTCCGGCGTCGGCACCTACGACGGCGACGGGCTGACCGTCCCCGACGACGCCCTGCTCACGCTCCTGGCCGACGTCGCGGCGGAGCCGGGCGTCACGCAGGTCGTGCACGACGCCGTCCGCGACACGTTCCCGCAGGACCCCCTGCTCACGGTGATCACCTCGGGCGACGCGGCCGTGGTCGCACGCGTGCTCGACGGCGCGGCCTACTCCGGCCCGGTGCTCGCGTACCAGGTCCACGGCTCGACGGACGGGGGCGCGTCCGCGACGCGCTCCGGGTTCGTCGCGGGGGTCGCGCCGACGACCGGGGCCCGCCCCGCGGGCGCGTGCGCGCCCACCGACCTCGCGCTCGGCGCCACGGGCTTCGACGCCGCGGCGGGGCGCCGGTTCCTCACCGTCACGGCCCGCAACGACGGCGCCGTGGAGTGCGTCCTCGCCGGCGCTCCCGCGGTCCGCTTCGTCGCCGACGACGGCTCGGAGACGGACGTGCTCCTCGAGCCGTACGACGACGGCCTCGCCCCGCTCACCCTCGCACCCGGCGCCACCGCGTGGGCCGCGCTCTCGTGGCGCGGCGGGTCGACGGCCGACGACCCGCCGCTCGTCACGACGCTGCTCGTGGCCCCGCACCCGGGCGACCCCGAGTCGGTCGTCGGGCTCGCGGGGATCCCCGGCGTCGGGGACGGCCTCGACCTGCTCGGCGGCGGGACCGCGACGATCGGGTCCTGGGCACCCGCTCGCACCGGCTGACGTCCTCGCGGGAACGGCGGGGTCCGCCGGCGACCTCCCGACGGACCCCGAGAGCATCAGCTCAGGCACTCCCGGAACATCTGGCTCTCCGAGGCCACCCCGTCGACGACCGACAGCCGGTCGACAGCGCCTCGCCAGTGGTCGGTCCACGTGCCGTCCTGCATCGCCCGGCCGACCTGGAGCCCGCCGCTCGACGACCATCCTGGGCTCGTGGTCCTGGCAGCCCCTGCGAGCACCGTCTCCCCCGCACCCGGGTCGTCCACCGAGCCGATCTCGCAGACGTAGAGGCGCAGCTCGCCGGCGGCAGCGTCCCGCACGCCCGTCAGCCGGACCCACGACCCGGGCTTCACGTCGACGCCGGAGAGCGCGACGGTCGACGCCGAGCCGTCGGCGTCGGCGTCGGCCGTCCAGAACGCCCAGCACGTGCCGGACGCCGTCCCGCACGCGGCGTCGTGCCGGACGCCCAGCGAGAACGCGCTGGCCCGGTCGCCGACCTGGCTCACGGCGGCACGCGTGGTCCCCGTCGCGTCGGCCCGCACGGTCGCCCCCACGGAGAAAGCGCCCCCGGTCGACGCCACGGGCGCCGCGGACCAGGCGGCGGACGCGTCGTCGGCGACGACGAGCGCGCCGTCCGACGGGTCGACCTCGAACTCCGCGAAGTACCCGCGGCCCCACATCCCGTCGTGCGCGAGGGTGAGCGAGCGGCTGCCCGAGGTGTCCCGCGCCTCCAGCCCCGAACCCTCGGAGAACGCCCAGCGGACCGGCGCCGCGCTCGTGACGGAGAACCAGTAGAGGCGCACCGGGCCCGTCGCCCCGGCGGAGTCGACCGCCTGGGCGTAGATCCGGTGGATCCCGCTCGTCGTCGGCGTGAACTCGACCCGCTCGCCGGGTACCGCCGAACGGTCCATCGCGTCGGTGCCGAACGAGTAGCGGATCGCCACGACGTCCGGCTCGTCGGAGGACAGGACGAAGGCGCCGCGCACCCCGACGCCTCCGGACGTCGCGTCCTCCCGGTAGACCGCGGGCTCACCCTCGA
>JAQSXO010000179.1 GCA_029256625.1 Cellulosimicrobium sp.
GCGGACGAGGTCGGTGAACGTGATGTCCTCGTCGGGCATGCGCAGGCGCAGCACCGGCTCGCGGCCCTCGGCGCGGAACGCGGCCTTCTGCTCGTCCGTAAGGGTGCGGTCGAAGTTGTCGTACCCCTTGGTCTTGACGCCCGCGGCGGCGTTGCGCGCGTCCGACTCCTCCGGGGTCGAGAACGACTCGTAGACGTACCCGCCCTCGACGAGACGCGCGATGACGTCCTGGTAGATGTCCGCCCGCTGCGACTGGCGGTACGGCTCGTGCGGGCCGCCGACCTCGACGCCCTCGTCCCAGTCGAGCCCGAGCCAGCGCAGCGCGTCGAGGAGCTGCTGGTAGCTCTCCTCGCTGTCGCGCGCGGCGTCGGTGTCCTCGATGCGGAACACGAACGTGCCGCCGGTGTGCCGCGCGTACGCCCAGTTGAACAGCGCGGTGCGGATGAGCCCGACGTGCGGCGTCCCGGTCGGGGACGGGCAGAAGCGGACGCGGACGGGCGAGGAACCAGGTGCGGGGATCACGGTGCCCAGCGTAGTTGCCCGACGCCGCCCGTCGCCCGGGCGTCCGGCGTCGCCCGGGCCCTCGTCTCAGTCCCGGGCAGCGCCCGCCGACGGCGCAGGGTTTGACGCCGGGCGGGGCGCGCCACGCCGTCGCGAGCGCACGAGCACGACGAGGCCGCCGGTTGCGGCGCCGACGAGCGCGCAGACCGGGACGCCGACGATCGCGAGGACGATCCCGTACGACAACGCCTCCCCGGTGGGGACGTCCCCGGCGACCACGGCGAGGACCACGAGCACGACGACGACCGCGCACGGCACGACCGCGCCCCAGGCGGCTCCTCGCGCGACGGTCCGACCCGGGGCGGGTCGCACGCTCAGGCCCGCCGGACGACCGGGTTGCTCAGGACGCCGATCCCCTCGACCTCGCACTCGACGCGGTCGCCCACGTCGACCAGGCCGACGCCCGCGGGCGTGCCGGTGAGGATGACGTCGCCGGGCAGGAGGGTCATCGCCTCGGAGATGTACGACACCAGGAAGGGGATGTCGAAGATCATGTCGCTCGTGCGGCCGTCCTGCTTCACCGCGCCGTTGACGCGGCTGCGGACGCCGACGTCCTCGGGGTTCAGGTCGGTGTCGATCCACGGCCCGAGCGGGCACGACGAGTCGAAGCCCTTGGCGCGCGCCCACTGGCCGTCGGTGCGCTGCGCGTCGCGCGCGGTGACGTCGTTCGCGACCGTGTAGCCGAGCACGTAGCCGGGCGCGGCCTCGGGCGACACGTCCTTGGCGAGCCGGCCGATGACGATCGCGAGCTCCGCCTCGTAGGAGACCTCCTGCGAGAAGTCGGGCAGGACGATCGGGTCGTCCGGGCCGACGACCGAGGTGTTCGGCTTGAGGAAGAGCAGCGGGCTCGTCGGGACGTCGTTGCCCATCTCCTTCGCGTGGTCGGCGTAGTTGCGGCCGACCGCCACGATCTTCGAGCGCGGGATCACCGGTGCGAGGAGCCGGACGCCGTCGCCCAGCTCGATGCGCTCGCCCGTCGGCGTGACGGGCATGTAGAGGGGGTCGCCCGTGAGGACCGCGAGGTACGTGCGGTCCCCCTCCTGCTGGACGAGGGCGTAGCGGGGGTCGTCTCCGGTGGTGAATCTCGCGATGCGCACGGGCTCAGGCTATCCGCACCGGGCCCGCGGGACCGCGCGGGTCCCTGTTGCGAGCGGCACCCGCCCGCTCAGGCGCGGGCGAGGACCTCGCCGTTGAGGACTGCGAACCAGCCCGCGGGCTCCTCGGCCCAGCGCAGCCAGTCCTGCGCGAGCTGCTCGAGCGCGACGTCGTCCGCGAGCGCCGACTCCCTCGCCTGCACGGCGAAGTTCGAGGCGACGCAGCGCTCGGCCCACAGACCGCCCCACCACGTGCGGTCGGCGGGGGTCGCGTAGCACCACGTGCTCGCGCTGGGCACGATGCCGTCGAGGTCGAACCCGGCGTCCTGGACCCACGAGAAGAGGCGGCGCCCGGCGTCGGCCTCGAACCCGTAGGCGTGCGTCACCTCGTGGTAGAGCGTGTTCCACTCGGTCAGGCCGGGGGACTCGGGGAACCAGGTCATGGCGGCGTAGTCGGCGTCGCGCACGGCGACGAGTCCGCCGGGCTTCGCGACCCGCTTCATCTCGCGCAGCGCGCCGACCGGGTCGGACAGGTGCTGCAGGAGCTGGTGGGCGTAGACGACGTCGAACGTGCCGTCGGCGAACGGCAGCTCGTACGCGTTCGCGTGCTGGAACGTGATGTTCGCGGTGCCGCGCTGGGCGGCGAGCTCGCGCGCGCTGTCCAGGACGGCCTCGGACGCGTCGACCCCGACGACCCGCCCCCCGGCCACGCGGTCGGCGAGGTCGACGGTGACCGTCGCCGGGCCGCAGCCCACGTCGAGGACGCTCATGCCCGCGCGCAGGTGCGGCAGGAGGAAGCCGGCCGAGTTCTCCGCGGTGCGCCACCGGTGGGAGCGCAGCACCGACTCGTGGTGCCCGTGCGTGTACGACTCGGACTCCTGCGCGGGGTCGCTCCCGGCCCCGGTGGGGGCGTCGGCGTGGTGGTCGGCGGCCGCGTCGGCGCCGTGGGGGGTGTGCGTCATACCCGCACCGTAGGCCGGACGTGCATCGTTCTCGACCCCGTTCTCACACTCTGGTCGCGCGGTCCGTGCCGGGGTGCGGGCGCTGTCCGTACCGGCGTGGCGGCACGGTGGGAGCACGCCCGCGCGCGGACAATCCCCCCATGACGGCCGCGACCGGCACGACCCCCTCCTCGGGCGACCCCGCGCGCTCCCCCGGCTTCGCGCGGCGGCACGCCGCCCTCCTGCTCGGCGGGCCGGAGCGCGTCACGGGGGTCGACGTCGCGCGCGGGATCGCCGTCCTCGGCATGTTCACCGCCCACGTCGGGTACACCTCCGAGGACTTCGGCGAGGTCTCCGGCTGGCTCTCCCTCTCCCACGGACGGTCGTCGATCCTCTTCGCGCTCGTGGCAGGAGTGTCGCTCGCGATCGTCTCGGGCGGGCGGACCCCGCTCGACGGGCTGCCCGCGCTGCAGACCCGCACGCGCATCCTCGTGCGTGCCGTGATGCTCCTCGGGCTCGTGGGCCTGCTGGACCTGCTGGGCACGCGCGTGCTGCTCATCCTCGGCTTCTACGCCGCGTACTTCGTGCTCGCCCTGCCGTTCCTGCGCTGGCGCCGGCGGGACCTGGTCGTGCTCGCGGGTGCCGTCGCCGTGGTCGGACCGGTGCTCGCCTACTGGCTCCCCGAGGTGCTCGCGCGTGCTGGGCTGCACCTGCCGGACGACGGGTCGGGAGCGCTGACCGACTTCTTCGTGTCCGGGCACTACCCCGCCGTCGTGTGGATGGCGTACGTGCTGGTCGGGATCGCGATCGGGCGCTCCGACCTGTCCTCGACCGCCACGCGCGTCGGGCTCGTGGGCGGCGGGCTGCTCGCCCTGGGCATCGGGTACGGGATCTCGGCCACGATGGTCGGGCCGCTCGGCGGGGCCCAGGCCGTCGAGGACGCCGCCGCCGTGTGGTCGAGCGGCTTCCGGCCCGAGCCGCTGGACTGGTCCGACCCGTGGCCGACGAGCGCGTACCTGTGGCTCGCCGGCCCGCACACCGACACCCTGCCGGAGGTCGTGGGGTCGGGCGGGTTCGCCGTCGCGGTGCTGGGCCTGTGCCTGTTCGCGGGCCGGGTCGGGCGCTGGGTCCTGGCCCCCGTCGCCGCGGTCGGCGCGATGGCCCTCACGGTGTACTCGGCGCAGATCGTCGTGGTGTGGGCGTGGGGTGACGCGGCCTTCGAGCAGACGACGAACGGCCCGCTCCTCGCGCTCGTCCTCGCCACGCTCGCGGTGGCGACCCTGTGGCGCTGGGCGCTGGGGCGGGGGCCGCTCGAGCGGCTCTTCGCCGCGGTCGCGGCGCGCGCGTCCGCGGTCACGGACGCGCGGGGCGCGTCGTAGGGTCGCCGCATGACGACTGCGAACGACGGAACCGCACCCCGCCCCGCCCTGCGCCGCCTCGGCCGGTCCGGACTGGCCGTGTCCGCCGTCGGGCTGGGCTGCAACAACTTCGGCCGTCCGACCACGGCGACCGAGACGCTCGAGGGCACGCGCGCCGTCGTCGACGCCGCGCTCGAGGCGGGGGTGACGCTCTTCGACACGGCCGACACGTACGGCGGCCGCCCGGGCCTGAGCGAGGAGCTCCTCGGCCAGGCGCTCGGGTCGCGCCGCGACGACGTCGTGGTCGCGACGAAGTTCGGCATGTCGATGCGCGGCGCTGCCGGCGCGGACTTCGACGCGCGCGGGTCGCGGCGGTACGTCGTGCGCGCCGTGGAAGACTCGCTGCGCCGGCTGGGTACCGACCGGATCGACCTCTACCAGTTCCACACGCCCGACCCGCAGACGCCGATCGACGAGACGCTCGCCGCGCTCGACGACCTCGTGCGCGCGGGCAAGGTGCTCTACGTCGGGCACTCGAACCGTGCGGGCTGGCAGATCGCCGAGGCGGAGCTCACCGCCCGCGCCGCCGGGACCGTGCGCTTCGTCTCCGCGCAGAACCAGTACAGCCTCGTCGACCGCGCCGCCGAGCTCGAGGTGCTGCCCGCCGCGGCCGCGTACGGGCTCGGGGTGCTCCCCTACTTCCCGCTCGCCAACGGCCTCCTCACCGGCAAGTACGCGCACGGCGCGCGGCCCGACGACGGCCGCCTCGTCAGGACGAAGCCGCACCTCCTGGAGTCGGCGCCGTGGGAGGCGCTCGCGCGCCTCGGCGCGTTCTGCCAGGTGCGCGGTGTCACCGAGGTGCAGGTCGCGTTCGGGTGGCTCCTGTCGCGCCCCCAGGTGTCGAGCGTCATCGCCGGGGCGACGAAGCCCGAGCAGGTGCGGCAGAACGCCGCGGCCGGGGCCTGGACCCCGACGGCCGAGGACCTGGCCGAGCTGGACGAGATCTTCCCGCCGCTCGGGAAGGTCGCGCCCTTCTGACGGGCGCGACCGGTCCGGCCGCTCGTCGTGTGGTCCGCCGCCGGCGGGCGGCCTACCGTGGAGTCATGGCCTCGTGGGAGGACGTCGAGCGGATCGTGACGGTGCTGCCGGACACGGACGTCAAGGGTCCGCGGCAGTGGACCGTGCACGGCAAGCTGTTCGTCTGGGAGCGGCCGCTGCGGGCGAAGGACCTCGACGAGCTCGGCGACGCCGCACCGGCCGAGCCGCCCGTCGCGTTCCGCGTCGCCGACGAGGGCGAGAAGGCGGCGCTGCTCGGCGACGCCCCGGAGGTCTTCCTCACGACGAGCCACTTCGACGGGTACCCGATCGTGCTCGCCCGGCTCGACCGCGTCGCCGTGCCGGAGCTCGAGGAGCTGCTGCAGGACGCGTGGCTCGCGCGCGCCCCGAAGCGGCTCGCGCAGGAGTACCTCGACCGCACGGAGTGACCCCGCCGTGCGGGCCGACCCGGGGATCGCCCGGGGGTCACCAGGAGAACACGGCCACCGAGTAGTTCGCCCACGTCGGGTCGACGCCGACGGCGACGTCCTCCGGGTCGTGCACCGTGTACACCACGTCCCACTCGGCGCTCGTCCCACGAGCGATCTCGTCCGGTCGGACGAGCAGCACGTCGGGCGCGTAGTCGTAGACCTTGCGGGCGACGAGCCCGCCCGACACCGGCTGCATGTCGAGGCCGGCCGGCTCGAGCACCCGGCCGGTGCCGTTGGTGACCCGCACCCGGAGGCGGACCGCGTGCGGATGGTCGTCCTCGCGCTCCGCGGCGTACTCGCTCGGGGTGTACGGCTGCGGGGCCGCGACCGAGACGACCAGGCCGTCCGTGTAGCGCACCGACTCCCCGTACCAGACCCGGTCGGCCGCCGCGCCGATCTCGGGCCCCTCGTCGGAGCCCGCGCCCAGCGTGTAGCCGCGCAGCGAGCTGCCTCCGCCGTACGCCGGGCCGGACGAGGGCACGACGTCGACCGTCACCCACGCCGTGAGGACGACCGTGCCCGCGAGGAGGGCGACGAGCGCGCGCGTCGCGCCGGTCACGCCGCGCGTGCCGCGCCGCCACACGACCGCGCCCACCGCGACCACCGCGGCGCCCGCGACCGCGTAGAGGCCCCCGACGTGCGCCCAGCCGCGCCGCGACGTCGCCGCCTCGGTGGCGAGCACGGCGGCGACGAGGAGGACCCCCAGGGCCGCCGCGACGAGCGCGGCCGTGGTCCACGACCACCGCCCACCGCGTCGCGACGGCGCGGCTGCGTGCCCGGGGGCGTGCTCGGCGGACGCGGGCGGCGTGCCCGGGTCCTCGGGGGCGGTCGGGGCGACGCGCTCGGCGTCGCCCCGGCCGGTACCCGGCGCCGTGCCCCAGGCGGGCTCGTGCGCGCTCGCCTCGGTCGAGGCCGTGGGGTCCTTCACGCTCGGTGCTCCGTCCCGCGCCGCGTCAGTACGCGCTCGCCTGCGTCACCTCGAACGTCGCGGTCCTCATGGCCTCGAGGTTCTCGGCGTCGATGAAGTCGAAGATCTCCACGGTCTCCGAAGCGCCCGGCTCCAGGGTCTCGGAGTAGGCCCAGTCGCTCTCGATCACGGTGCCGTCGGCGGCGACCGCGTCCACGTCGATGTCGAACGTGAGGGGCTCGTCGGACGTGTTGGTGAACGTCACCGGGAGCGAGGACTCGACCCCGCCGAACTCGTCGGCCGTGCCCTCGAAGGTGCCGAACTCGACGCCGAGGTCGTTGGCGAGGACGTC
>JAQSXO010000180.1 GCA_029256625.1 Cellulosimicrobium sp.
GACGCGGTCGTCGACGAACCGGATCGGGGTGTCCGGGCCGATCTCGGGCACGAGGTAGTGGTAGTTCGTGTCGAACCACTTGGTCATCTCGAGCGGGGCGTCTTCCCCCTGACCTCGCGCCACGGTGAAGTAGCCCGCGAGGTCGAGGCGACCGGCGTCGTCGGTCAGCGACGCGAACCGCGACGGGACCGCCCCGAGGGCCGCGGCGACGTCGAGCACCTGGTCGTAGAAGGAGAACGAGCCGGGGACCGACGCGTCGTCGGCGCCGAGGCCGAGGTCGACGAGCCGGCGCACGGTCGCGAGGCGGAGCTCGCGGGCCGTGGCCTCGAGCTCCTCGGCCGACGTCTTGCCGGCCCAGAACGCCTCGACGGCCTTCTTGAGCTCGCGACGGCGCCCGATCCGCGGGTAGCCGAGGACGGTGCCGGCGGGGAACGCGGTGCCGACGGGAGGAGCGACCGGATTCTGGGTAGGGGAGGGTACGGAAGTGGCCATGATCGAAACCTCTTGCTGGTCCGGAGGACCGGTCAGACGGGCGTGCCGTGCGTGGCGGCGCTCGTCGTGGGCAGGGAGGTGCCGGTGACCCACGGCCCGCTGGCCAGGTCCGGGACGAGCGGGGCGGCGGCGGCGCTGGCGCCGCCCCCGGTCCCGCCCGACCCGCCGCCGAGGTGGACACCCTCGAGCAGGTCAAGAGCGGCGCGGTGCTTGTTGAACGTGTACACGTGCAGACCGGGCGTGCCCGCGTCGAGGACGCGCTGCGCGAGGTCGACCGAGTACGCGATCCCGTAGGCGTGCTGCGCCTCCGGGTCGGGCAGGGCGTCGAGCGCGTCCAGCAGGTGCTGGGGCGCGCGCACGCCCGTGAGCTCCTCGACGCGGCGGAGCCGCGCGGGCTCCGTCGTGGGCAGCAGCCCGGCGAGGATGGGGATCGTCACGCCGGCCGCGCGGGCCTCGGCGACGAAGTCGGTGTACGACGACGCGTCGTAGAAGAGCTGCGTGATCGCGAAGCTCGCGCCGGCCTGCTGCTTCTGCCACAGGCGGCGCACCTCCTGGGTGCGCGTCGTGCCGGCGGCGGGGTTGCCGTCGCAGAACGTCGCGACGGCGATCGTCAGCGGCCGGGCCGCGCCGCGCAGCGCCGCGGCAGGGTCGGCCGCGCAGCGCGACGCCTCGACCTCGCGCAGGAGCGCGACGAGCTCGGTCGACGACCGCACGCCGTCGGGCGCGGGCTGCCAGTCCGGCTGGTCGCGCGGCGGGTCGCCCCGCAGCGCGAGGAAGCTCCGCACGCCCTCCTCGAGGAAGTCGGAGATGACCTCCTCGACGTCCTCGCGCGACGCCCCGACGCACGTGAGGTGCGCGATCGGCAGCACGGGCGTGCCCTGGAGCAGGCGGCCGACGACCTGGCGCGCGGTCGCCCGGTCGGTTCCCGCCGCGCCGTACGTCACGGACACGAAGTCGGGGTGCGTCGCGACGAGACGGCGCGCCGTCTCCCAGAACTTCGGTGCCGCGTCGGGGCGCCGCGGGGGCATGAGCTCGAACGAGACCGTCGGCCGTGCCGCCCCGCCGTGGGCCTGCCCGACGGCGTCCGCGACGCTCACGACGTCGCTCCGACCAGGGTGCGTGCGTGCGCGACCGACGCCGGGCACGTGCTGCCCTGACGGTGTGCGAAGGATGCCTCTGAGACCATTAGTCGCTCCATCGACCCTGGCGTTAGCACCTTTGTCCTCGGGAGGCTTCCGTCGGCGGGTTGCTGCGGTGTCGTCGAGCCAGGACTCTCGACCGCTCTGGATGGTTGGGACGATCCTACGGCGCATCCGGCATGCGGTCGAGGGTGCTCGCCTGCTGAGACGCCTGCCCGGCCGAGGCCTCCTTCCTATGATGGGCGGACGGCCACGACCTGTCGCCCGGAGCGCTCAGGAGGATCCTGATGAAGCACTCGTCCAGACCGCGGCACCGCTCCCGGGAGGTCGACGGGGTAGGTGTCCACTACCGCGAGGCCGGGGTGCCCTCGTCGACCGCGGTGCTGCTCCTGCACGGCTTCCCCGCCTCGTCCCACTCGTTCCGGGACGTGATGCCGGTGCTCGCCGACCACGCGTACGTCGTCGCCCCCGACCTTCCCGGCTTCGGCTTCTCCGACGCCCTCCCGCCCGAGGAGTACACGTTCGAGCGCCTGACGGACGTGACCGAGGCGCTGGTCACGAGCCTGGGGATCGAGCGCTACGTCCTCTACGGCACCGACTTCGGCACCCCCGTCGGGTACTCGCTGGCGATGCGCGACCCCGGCCGCGTCCTGGGACTGGTCGTGCAGAACGGCAACGCCCACGACGCGGGCCTCGGGGACGCGTGGGACACGGCCCGACGCTTCTGGGCCGACCCGACCCCGGAGAACCGGGCGGCGCTCCCGGACTGGCTGACCTTCGAAGGGACCCGGGACCAGTACCTCGCCGGGTCGCCTCCGAGCGTCCAGGAGCTTCATCCGCCCGAGTCGTGGCACCTCGACTGGGGGCGGTTGTCGCGCCCGGGCATGACCGACCTGCAGTTCCGGCTCTTCACCGACTACCGGTCGCACGTCGCACGGTTCCCCGCGATCGCCGCCTACCACCGGCGCCACCAGCCCCCGTGCCTGGTCCTCTGGGGCCGCTTCGACACGTTCTTCGACATCCGCGAGGTCCTCGCCTTCCACGAGGTCATGGAGACCCTCGCCGTGCACGTCTACGACGCCGGCCACTTCCTGCTCGAGACGCACGCGAGCGAGGTCGCCGCACTCCTCGCCGCGTTCGTCGACGACGCGCTCGAGCGGGCGGGGTCCGCCGCGCGGTGGGCGGCCAGGTCGGCGGGAACCGACGCGCCGGAGGCGCAGGCCTGGGTCTAGGGTGAGCCACGACCTCACCGACGCCGAGCGAGCACAGGAGCCCGCCGTGTACGCGACCCCGACCCGCCCGATGACGCAGGACGAGCTCGACCGGATCTGCCGGGTGTGGGCCGACTCCGGCAGCGACGACCCGACCGACCGGTGGCTCGAGCTCTGGGACGGCGGCGACGCCGACGACCACCCGGAGCAGCGCGACGCAATCGTCGCGATCGCGCGGGAGGTCGGCCTGGAGGCCGCGGTCGAGGACGGCGTCCTGCGCGTGCAGAAGACGCAGCAGCTCCACGACGAGATCGGCGCGCGCTGGATCTGACCAGGTCAGAGCCCCTGCCCTACGGATCTCACGCTTCCTACGCTACGTATTTCAGGCCCCGCACCGTCGTCAACGGCGCCGGAGCTCCGGCACGTGCAGGCGCCGGAGGAACCGGTCGGTGCGCAGCGGCGGGCCGTGGCGGTCGAGCAGGGACACGACGACGACGGTCGCCGTCGCGAGCGGGATGGTCCAGGCCGCGGGCTGGGCGAGCAGGGCGCGCACGACGCCGGCGACGCCGTCCGCCGTCGCGCCGGACGAGCCCGTCCCGTAGCCGGCGGCGACGAGCGCGGACGAGGCGAGCAGCGCCGTCGCGCACAGGACCGACCCCACGACCATCCCCGCCACCGCGCCGCGCGCGGTGAGGCCACGCCACCACACGCCGAGCAGGATCACGGGCGACAGCGCGGACGCGGCGAACACGAACACCGTCCCGACGCTCGTCACGAGGCCCTGCGGGATGGTGACGAGCGCGAACGCGAGCGGGATGAGCGTGCACGCGACGGCCGACCAGCGGAACGACCGCACGGTCCCGCCGAACAGGTCCTGGCTCACGACGCCCGCGAGCGCCACCACGAGCCCCGACGACGTGCCGAGGAACGCGGCGAACGCCCCGGCGACGACGAGCGCGGCGAGCAGCTCGCCGCCCAGCCCGGGCACGAGGCGGGTCGGCAGGGTGAGCACCACGGTGTCCGCGACCCCGGGCTCGGCGAGGTCGGGCGCGACGACTCGGGCGACGAGCCCGAGCGTGCTCGACACCATGTAGAACACGCTGATCATCACGAGCACGACGACGGTCGTGCGGCGGGCCGAGCCGCCGTCGGGCGAGGTGTAGAAGCGCACGAGGACGTGCGGCAGGCCGGTCGTCCCGAGCAGCAGCGCGAGCAGGAGCGAGACGGTCGCGTAGGCGTCGAGGCCGCCGGGACCGGCGTCGTGCGGGAAGACCGCGGTGGGGTCGAACGTGACGATCGCGCCGCCGGGCTCGAACGCCCCGCCCAGCGCCATGAGCACGAACACCAGCGGCAGCGCGAGCGCCGTGAGCTTGACCCAGAACTGGAACGCCTGGACGAACGTGATGGAGCGCATGCCGCCCGCCGCGACGACCGCGCTCACGACGACCGCGATCCCGACCGACCCGACCCAGGGCGGGACGGGCGCCACGCTCGTGATGACGAGCGCCGCACCGTGGAGCTGCGGCACGACGTAGAGCCACCCGATGACGAGCACGAGCACGCTCGTGACGCGACGGGCGACGACGGAGTCGAGCCGGGCCTGGACGAAGTCGGGGATCGTGTAGGCGCCGCTGCGGCGCAGCGGCCCGGCGACGAACAGCAGGACGAGCAGATAGCCCGCCGCGTACCCGACGGGGAACCAGAACGCCTCGGCGCCCGAGAGCAGCACGAGCCCCGAGAGGCCGAGGAACGTGCCTGCGGACAGGTACTCGCCGCTGATCGCCGACGCGTTCCACACGGGCCGCACCGTGCGCGACGCGACGAAGAAGTCGCTCGTGGTGCGGGAGATGCGCAGGCCGTAGAACCCGATGAGGCCGGTCGCGAGCAGGAGCAGCCCGATCGCGACGAGGGGCAGCGCGCTCACGGGGCGCCTGCCTCGTCGGGGACCGCCTCGTCCGGGCCGGCCTCGGCGGGCCCGGCCGATCCCTCGGCGAGCGCGCGGTACCGGCGCTCGTTGCGCGCCGCCGCGACGGCGAACACGACCGCGAACGCGACGATCACGGGGTAGAAGCCGTACGCGTGCACGAGCCAGGGGAGCGGGACGCCGAGGATCACCACGGCGTCCAGCGCGGGCACCGCGCTCATCGTCACCGTGAGCAGCGCGACGACGGCGAGGAACGAGACCACGCACGCGAGCCCGAGCCGGAGCTGCGCCCGGACGAGGCCGCGCGTGTAGTGGGCCGCGGCGTCGTCCGCCTCCTCGGGGCGACCTCGCGGGGTGCCCGACGGCGGCCCGGCGTCGGGTCGCGCGTCCGTCGACCGGACGCGCACGCGCCCGGCGGGCGGGGTCGGGGCCGACGAGGGGTCCGGGCCGCTCACGACGGGCCCCGGTGCGGGCCGAGCAGCGCCTCGCGCACCGCCGGGACCATGCGTCGGCTCACCGGGACCTCGTGCCCCGCGACGACGAGCGCGGGCTGCGCGCCGCCGAACCGCGCCGCGGTCACGGCCGCGCGGTCCACGAGGTAGGACCGGTGGACGCGCAGGAACCCGGCGGGGGCCCACCGCTCCTCCAGGTCGGACAACGGCTCGCGCACGAGGAACTGCTCGGTGTCCGTCACGAGCCTCGAGTAGTCGCCCTGCGCCTGGACCCAGCGCACCGCGCTGCGGCGGACGAGGCGGGTCGTGGCCCCGACGGTCACGACGAGCGTCTCGTCCTCCGGCGCCTCGCGCCCCGGACCGGACGAGGCGTCCGGCGGAGCGGCGCTCGCCGGCGGCACCGAAGCGCCGTCGGGGACGGCCCCGCCGCCGCGGCCCGCGCGGTCCGCGACGCGCTCCACGACCCGGTCGACGGCGCGCGTCAGGCGCTCGCGGCGCACGGGCTTGAGCACGTAGTCGACGGCCTCGACGTCGAACGCCTCGAGCGCGCGGGCCTCGTCGGCGGTGACGAACACGACGGCGGGTCGGTCGGCGAAGCGGGAGAGCGCCCGGGCGAGGTCGAGGCCGGTGAGGCCGGGCATGTGGATGTCGAGGAACGCCGCGTCGACCGTGCGCGACGAGAGCTCGCGCAGCGCCTCCGATCCTGTCGCGACGCCGAGCACGGTCCGCACGCGCGGGTCGCGCCGCAGCAGGGCGACGAGCTCGTCGAGCACGGGCCGCTCGTCGTCGGCGACGAGCACGTCGAGCCCGACGTCGGTGCTCGGCTCCTCGGTCCCGGCGCGGGGGTCCGGTCCTGGCTCGGGGGTCGTCACGGCACGCTCACCTCCGTCTCGTGCAGCGGCTGCGAGCGCGGCACGCGCAGGCGCACGAGCGTGCCGGAGCCGGGGGCGGTCTCGATGTCGAGCGCGTGGTCGTCGCCGTAGAGCTGGCGCACGCGCCGGTCGACGTTGCGCAGCCCCACGTGCTCGCTCCCGCGGGACGTGAGGAGCTCGCGCACGACGGCCGGGTCCATGCCGACGCCGTCGTCCTCGACCGTGATCTCCGTCTGGGTGCCCTCGTCGCGCGCGGTGATGACGATCGTCCCGCCGCGCTCCTTGGGCTCGAGCCCGTGCCGGACCGCGTTCTCGACGAGCGGCTGCACGGACAGGAACGGGATCACGGTGGTCAACGACTCGGGCGCGATCTGCAGGGTCACGGCGAGGCGCTCGCCGAACCGGGCGCGCTCGAGCTCGACGTAGGAGTGGATGGAGCGCAGCTCGTCCGCGAGGGTCGTGAAGTCGCCGCGGCCCCGGAACGAGTAGCGCGTGAAGTCGGCGAAGTCGAGCACGAGGTCGCGCGCCCGTTCCGGGTCCGTGCTGATGAACGACGCGATGGCGCCGAGCGCGTTGTAGACGAAGTGCGGGCTGATCTGGGCGCGCAGCGCGCGCAGCTCGGCCTGCGCG
>JAQSXO010000181.1 GCA_029256625.1 Cellulosimicrobium sp.
GAGGTCGTGCTGGACAACGTGAACCCCACGATCGTGCCGCGCACGGCGACCGCGCGCAGTCGTACCCCGCGGGAGAAGTCCGCCTGACCTGCAACCCGCCGCGCAGGAACCCCGGTCGGGTCGCAGGCCCGCGTGGTCGGGTCAGCGGCGCGGGTGGCCTCGGTGCTCGGGGCTGCGGCGCCGTCACCCTGGTCCCTCGGCCGTGGGTTCTAGGAGCGCCGCTCTGACGCCCCTTCGCATCCGAGCCCACCCCCACCGCTCGGCGATCGTCTCGCCCGGGGCGTCGGTCGCCGCTCGCGACCGTCGGGTGGCCCGCCCGCCGGGGCGGGTGCGCCCGTGCCGGCTCGGCATGAGCCCGACCAGGCCGTCCCGGCGGGTCGAGCGGGCGACAAGGCGCGTCTCGCGCGCCGGACGCGCCCAGACCACCTGCTCACCCGACGCCGTGACGAACGGCGACCCGTTCCGGGTGCGGCGGTGCGGCGATCCGGCCGAGCGCGCGGCGCGAGCCGACCCAGCACCGCGGGCGGTCGCCCGGGGTGAGCGCCGACCAGGGTGAGACGACGCTGGTCGGGGGGGGGGGGGGGGGGGGGGGGGGGGGGGGCCACGGCTCTACCTCGCGCAACCACAGCTCTACCTCGCGAGACCACGGCTCTACCTCGCGCGACCAGGGTTCTACCTCGGCGGACCGGGGCTTTGCCTTGGTCAGGCGTCGGCGCCGACCTTGGCGCCGTAGAGGGCGTCGATCGTGTCGGCGAAGTCCTTGATGACGAGCCCGCGCTTCACCTTGAGGGACGGGGTGAGGTAGCCGTTCTGCTCGGTGAAGTCGGTCGTGAGCACGGTGATCTTGCGGATCGACTCGGCGCGGGAGACGGCCTCGTTGGCGTGCGCGACGGCGCGGTCGAGCGCGGCGAGGACGTCGGGGTCCTGCGCGGCGGTGTCGACGTCCATGCTTGGCAGGCCGTGCGTCGAGAGCCAGCCCGGCAGCATCTCGGCGTCGAGCGTGACGAGCGCGCCGATGAAGGGTCGCTGGTCGCCCACGACGACGACCTGGCTCACGAGCGGGTGGGCGCGCAGGCGGTCCTCGAGCACGGCCGGGGCGACGTTCTTGCCGCCCGCGGTGACGATGATCTCCTTCTTGCGCCCGGTGATGCGCAGGTAGCCGTCGTCGTCGAACGCGCCGAGGTCGCCGGTGCGGAACCAGCCGTCCTGGAGCGCCTCGGCGGTGAGCTCGGGCTGGTTGCGGTAGCCGCGGAACACGTGGTCGCCCTTGACGAGCAGCTCGCCGTCGTCGTCGATGCGCAGCGACGTGCCGGGGAACGCGGGCCCGACGGTGCCGATCTTGGTGAGGCCGGGCAGGTTCACGGCCGTGGGGGCGGTCGTCTCGGTGAGGCCGTAGCCCTCGAGGATGCGCAGGCCGACACCGCGGTAGAAGTGGCCGAGCCGCTCGCCGAGCGGTGCGCCTCCGGAGATGGAGTACGTGAGCTGCCCGCCCATCGCGGCGCGCAGCGTCGAGTAGACGAGCCGGTCGGCGACGGCGTGCTGCACGCGCAGCGCGAACGACGGCCCGCTCGCGGTGTCGAGCGCGCGCGACCACGTGATGGCGACCTTCGCGGCCCAGTGGAAGACCTTGCGCTTGGCGCCCGTCCCGGTCTTCTGCTCGGCGGTGTTGTAGACCTTCTCGAAGACGCGGGGCACAGCGAGCAGGAACGTCGGGTGGAACGTGCCGAGGTCGGCGACGAGGTTCTTCGTGTCCCACGAGTGCGCGAGGACGGCGTTCGACGCGACGACGACGACCTGGATGAAGCGCGCGAACACGTGCGCGAGCGGCAGGAACAGGAGGGTGCGCGCGCCGTCGGCGTCGAGGATCTCGGCGAGCCCGGCGCGGCCGTTGAGCGAGAGGTGGACGAAGCTGCGGTGCGTGAGCTCGACGCCCTTGGGGCGGCCCGTCGAGCCGGAGGTGTAGATGACCGTCGCGAGGTCGTCGACCCGCTGGGCGGCGCGACGGCGGTCGATCTCCTCGGCGGGGACGTCGGCACCGGCGGCGCGCAGGGCGTCCACGGCGCCGTCCTCGACGACGAGCACGTCCTCCAGGTCGGGCAGGCGGTCGCGCACGGACGCGAGCTCGGTGGCGTGCGCCGCGGTCTCCACGACGGCGAGGCGGACGGCGGCGTCGGAGCAGATCCAGTGCACCTGCTCGGCCGACGACGTCTCGTAGACGGGCACGGGGACGGCGCCGACCGCCCACGTCGCGAAGTCGAGCAGCGTCCACTCGTAGCGCGTGCGCGACATGATCGCGACGTGGTCCCCGGGCTCGATGCCGCGGGCCACGAGGCCGCGCGCGACCGCGACGACGTCCGCCTCGAACTCCTGCGCGGTGACCGGCTCCCACGGGCCGTCCGCGGTGGTCCGGCGCTCGACGAGCGTCGCGTGGGGACCGCGGGCGACGCGGTCGGTGAGGAGGGTGCTGATGGTCGCCGTGGGGGAGACCTCGACGAGGCTCGGCGACGCGTGTTCCGTCATGGGACTCTCCGCTGAGTGGGACGGCAGGTAGGGACGGCGTGACACTTTACTCCGTACTCGGAGTATCGCGTTCCTCGCGGTCGTGGGGCGCGCCTAGGATCGGTGCGTGACGAACCAGCCCGGCCAGCCCGCCGTCCCCGCCGAGATCCTCACGCTGCGCGACAGCATCGACAACATCGACGCGGCGCTCATGCACCTGCTCGCCGAGCGGTTCAAGTTCACGCGCCGGGTCGGGGAGCTCAAGGCGCAGGGCGGGCTGCCCCCGGCCGACCCGGACCGCGACCGCCAGCAGATCGCGCGCCTGACGGGCATCGCCGAGGCCGCGGGCCTGGACCCGGAGTTCGCCGAGCAGTTCCGCGAGTTCATCGTCCACGAGGTCATCCGCCACCACGAGCGGATCGCCGCCGACCACGCCGCCTCGGGCGAGGGCGCGCCCGTCCTCGACACCTACTCCTGACGTACCGCGCCGCGCGGGGTGCCGTCCGACGCGCGGTGGCGACGCGGGTCGATCTGACCGACCCTGGAGTGGTCCCAGGGTGGGCCCCGGTGCCGGCACGACCGGCGCGCCGGGCGGCCTGCCCGCCACGCCGACGGACGCTAGAGGTGTTCGCATGAAGATCGATTGGCTCAAGCCCCTCCTCGGCCACCCGGGCCCCTTCGCGACGGTGTACATCGACGCGACGCGGGCCAACGAGGCCGGGGACCGCGAGGTCGAGAACCGCTGGAAGGGTGTGCGGCGCACGTTGCGCCAGGAGGGCGCGCCCGACGCCGTGCTCGACGACCTCGAGGAGGTGGTGCTGCGGCCGACGCGGGTCGGGGGCACCCACGGGCGCGTGCTGATCGCGGACGACACGGGCGTGCTCGTCGACCGCGTCGTCAAGGACCCGCCCGCTCTCACCAAGGGGTCGTGGGGCCCCGTGCCCGCGCTGCTCCAGGCGGCGCGCGCGGCGGACGAGTCGGTCGACTACGTACGCGTCGTCGTCGACCGCCAGGGGGCGGACCTCACGTGGTCCGTCGCGGGCGGCCACCTGCCGTACGCGGAGCCGGAGTCGGTCGAGGGCGGCCACGACGTCATCAACAAGGTCCGCACCGGCGGGCTCTCGCACAAGCGGATCGAGTCGCGCGCGGAGGACTCGTGGGAGCGCAACGCCGAGGCGGTCGCGGCCGAGCTCGAGCGGCAGGCGGCGGAGTACCGCCCCGAGCTCGTGCTGCTGACCGGCGACGTGCGCGCGGTGCCGCTCGTCCGCGGCGCGCTCGGCCACGCCATCGCGGACCGCGTGGTCGAGGTGCCGGGCGGCGGACGCGGACCGGGCATCAACGAGGCCGCGTTCGAGGCCAACGTCGCCGACGCGCTCGACAGCTTCCGGGAGCGGCGGCGCGAGAAGGTCCTCGCGGAGTTCCGCCAGGAGCAGGGCCGCGAGTCGGGCGCCGTGACCTCCGTCGAGGACGTCGTGGCGGTCCTCGCGCGCGGGCAGGTGAAGGAGCTCGTCCTGGCCGACGAGTACGGTCAGGACGCCGCCCTGGACGGCCGCTCGCTGTGGATCGGGCCCAGCCCGATGCACATCGCCGCGACGAAGGAGGAGATCCAGGACCTGGGGGTCACCGAGGGCCTCGAGAAGCTGCCCGCGACCGTCGCGCTCGTCCGCGCCGCGATCGGCCAGGACGCCGGGCTGACGTTCGCGCCCGAGGGCAGCGTCGAGCTCATCGAGGGCGTCGGCGCGACCCTGCGGTGGGCCGACGAGGGCACCCCGCGCGAGGTCGCGGCGACGATGTCCGGCGACGACTCGCGGCTGCGCGGCGAGATCATCTGACGCCCCGGCACGACCCGCACGCCACGACGCCCTCCCCGGCCGGAACCGGGGAGGGCGTCGTGCCGAGCGGTACGGGTCAGGCCTTCTTGCGGGCCTCGGGCTCGCCGAGCTCGGAGGAGACGACGACGATCCCGCCCTGGACGGCGGCGTCGCCCTGGCCCTCGGCCGCCGCGACGAGGTCGAGCGTGCCGGTGACGCGACCGCCGTTGCGGACGTCGACGACCGACGCCTCGACGCCGGCGAGCGACGCGGCCGGGACCGCGACCTGCGCGGCGAGGATCGGCGTGCGCATCGAGACCTTCGCCTCGGACTTGACCTTGCGGAGCGCCGCGAGGGCGTGGCCGGCCGCAGTGAGCACGGCCGGGTCGGCGTCGCCCGCGGCCGCGCGCGCGACGTCGGACGTCGGCCACGGCGCGCGGTGGATCGAGCCCTCCGACGCGCGCCACCACGACCAGACCTCCTCGGTCGCGAACGGCACGAACGGCGCGAAGAGGCGCAGGAGGGTGTCGAGCGCGATCGCGAGCGCGACGCGCGCGGACCGCGTCTCGGGCGAGACGTCGGACGTCGCAGCCCCGGCGCCGTACGCGCGGTCCTTGACGAGCTCGAGGTAGTCGTCGCAGAACGTCCAGAAGAACGTCTCCGTCGTCTCGAGGGCGCGCGTGTGGTCGTACGCCTCGAACGCCTCGGTCGCCTTCTCGACGACGGACGCGAGGCCGGCGAGCATCGCGCGGTCGAGCGTCTCGGTGACGAGCGCGGGGTCGAGCACGATCTCGCCCGTCCCGCTCTCGGTGTCCACGCCGAACGACAGCGCGAACTTCGACGCGTTGAGGATCTTGATCGCGAGGCGGCGGCCGATCTTCATCTGGCCGACCTCGAACGCCGCGTCGGTGCCCAGGCGGGCCGAGGCCGCCCAGTACCGCACGGCGTCCGACCCGTGCTCCTCGAGCAGGCCCATGGGCGTGACGACGTTGCCCTTGGACTTGGACATCTTCTTGCGGTCGGGGTCGAGGATCCAGCCCGAGATCGCGGCGTTCTTCCAGGGCAGCGAGTCGAACTCGAGGTGCGAGCGCACGACGGTCGAGAAGAGCCACGTGCGGATGATGTCCTGGCCCTGCGGGCGCAGGTCCATGGGGAAGACGCGCTCGAAGAGGTCGGGGTCGACCTCCCAGCCGCCCGCGATCTGCGGCGTGAGCGACGACGTGGCCCACGTGTCCATGATGTCGTTCTCGCCCACGAACCCGCCCGGCACGCCGCGCTGGTCCTCGGTGTACCCGGCGGGCACGTCGGACGACGGGTCGACGGGCAGGACGTCCTCGGACGGGACGATCGGGTGGTCGTGGTCGACCTCGCCCGACTCGAGCACCGGGTACCACAGCGGGATCGCGACGCCGAAGAAGCGCTGGCGCGAGATGAGCCAGTCGCCGTTGAGGCCACCGACCCAGTTCTCGTAGCGCACGCGCATGAAGTCCGGGTGGAACGCGAGCTCCTTGCCGCGGCCCAGCAGCTCCCCGCGCAGGTCGCGCACGGTGCCGTCCGCGGTGGTCCAGTCACGGCCGCCGTTGCGGATGTACCACTGGCGCGAGGTGACGATCTCGAGCGGCTTGTCGCCCTTCTCGAAGAAGTTCGCCTTGCGCTGGGTCGGCACGGGCTCGCCGTCCAGGTCGCCCGAGTCCCGCAGCGCGTCGACGACGACCTGGCGCGCGGAGAACGTGGTCTTGCCCTCGATCTCGGCGAACACCCCCTGGCCGGAGTGCGACGTGATCCAGTCCGGCGTCTCGCGCGTGATGCGGCCGTCGCGCGTGATGATCGAGCGCGTCGGGAGCTGCAGCTCGCGCCACCACTGCACGTCGGTGAGGTCGCCGAAGGTGCAGCACATCGCGATGCCCGCGCCCTTGTCGCGCTCCGCGGCAGGGTGGGCGAGCACGGGCAGCTCGACGTCGAACAGCGGCGAGCGCACCGTCGTGCCGAAGAGGTGCTGGTAGCGCTCGTCGTCCGGGTGCGCGACGAGCGCGACGCACGCGGCGAGCAGCTCGGGGCGCGTCGTCTCGATGTAGACCGGTGCGCCGTCGTCGGGCGTGCCCGGTGCGACGCGGTGGAACGCGACCTTGTGGAAGTGCCCGGGGTAGTCGCGCGCCTCGAGCTCGGCCTGCGCGACCGCCGTCTGGAACGTCACGTCCCACAGCCCCGGCGCCTCGGCCTGGTACGCCTCGCCGCGGCCGAGGTTGCGCAGGAACGCGCGCTGCGCGGCCGTGCGCGACCGTGCGTCGATGGTCTGGTAGTGCTGCGCCCAGTCGACCGAGAGCCCGAGCCGGCGCCACAGCGCCTCGAACTGCTTCTCGTCCTCGGCGGTCAGGCGCTCGCACAGCTCGATGAAGTTGCGGCGGCTCACCGGCACCTGGTCCGCGGCCTTGACCGACTTGCCCTCGCCGCCCTCGTGCGGGGGCTCGAAGCCCTCGAGGTAGGGGAGCGTGGGGTCGCAGCGCACGCCGTAGTAGTTCTGCACGCGACGCTCGGTGGGCAGGCCGTTGTCGTCCCAGCCCATCGGGTAGAACACCTCGAGGCCGCGCATACGCTGGAACCGCGCGACGACGTCGGTGTGCGTGTAGGAGAACACGTGGCCCACGTGGAGGGACCCGGAGACCGTCGGCGGCGGGGTGTCGATGGAGAAGACCTGCTCGCGGGTCTTCGAGCGGTCGAACGCGTACGTCCCCTGCTCGGCCCAGCGCGCGTCGTACGTCTCCTCGAGCCCGTCGAGGCTCACCCGGTCGGGTACTCCCGCGACCACCGCGCGGACGACGTCGCCGGCTACGCGGCCGGCGGAGGAGGTCGTTGCTGCAGTGGCATCGGCCGCGCCCGTCGGCGCGTTCGTCGGGAAGTCGCTCATGGTCGCCCATTCTCCCAGATCTCGGGGCGACGGCGTCTCGCGTCCCGGCCGCCGTCGTCACCGGGTGCCGGGCCCACCGCCCGGACCGCCGGGCCCGTCCGTGCGGGACAGGCGTGCGGCCAGGTCGGTGGCCGTGCCCAGGAGGCGTTCCCAGACCGCGGGGTCGAGCAGGTCGAGCGCGCGCTCGCTGAACAGGAAGAGCCGGTCACCGGACACCTCGGCCGCGAGCGGGAGGGGACCGCGGACGAGCGTCTCGACGATCTCCGGGGTGAAGACGGCGCGCGCGGTGCCGGTCGCGGACCGCACGGGTCCGTAAGCCTGGTGCCGGTCGCCGAACGGGCCGTCGACCGGCAGCTCCCACACGCGCTCGACCCCCCGCGGCGCCCGGGCGCCCCGCACGCCCCGGGCGGGCATCGTCTCCACGACGACGCGGGGCAGGGCGCGGTCGAGGGCGACCATGGCGTAGGTGAAGGTGAACGTCTCGCCGTTGCGGTAGCCGGCGCTGTAGGTGTAGGTCGCGACCTCAACCGTGCGCGGGCCCCGCGTGCGGACCACGTCCCGGGCGACGCGGAGGATGCCGAGGTGGAAGGCCCCGCTGGGCAGGTCGGGCTCGTCGACGCGCGGCTCGACGTCGAACCCGTTCGCCGCGGCGAACCGGCTCAGCCGGTAGGTCCGCTCGTGCTCGTGAGCGGACGACCGCCGCACGCCCCGGGCCACGAGGAGGCCGACCGCGACGAGGCCGGCCGCCACGAGCCCGACGGCGACCGGGAGGGCGACCCCGGCGGCGACGAGACCGACCACGACGAGGGAGAGGACGGCGCCGACGACGGCCGCCGCGACGGCGAGCAGGAGGGCGAGGAGGGCGGTTCCGAGCGCCCTGGCGAGCACCGGTGACGCCACCGAGGACCTCGTGCGTGCTCGTTCCGCGCGCGCACGGCGACGGAGCTCCCGGTGGTGCGCGCCTGCTGCCGCGCGGTCCACGGGCTCCACGAGGGCTCGCGTGTCGAGGGCAGCCCGGTCCGGGGGAGTGGTGCTCACCGGCGAGAGGCTATCGGCGCCCCGCGCGAGACGTGGTCCGGCTCGGCACGCACGACCACCGGATCACACCACGACGGGTCCAAGGTCCCTGGCAGCGATTGGTCATCGGCTCGTAACCTGCACGCAAAGACACGGGTGCTCGTGGGCGCACCTCGATCTGACCCTCGCGCCGACCACCCGGGAGCAGCCATGACCCTCACGACCACCGACGAGTCGCGTGCCACCGGGGTGCTGCCGCCCGGCGTCGTCCTGCCGCCCGCTCTCCGGGCCGCTCTTGCGGCCGCTCCGGAGCTCGTCGTGCCGTCCTCGCGCGACGAGCTGTACCGCCTCGCGCTCGGTCCCGACGGCGGTCCGCGGTTCGTCGTCGAGTACGACGCCGGCGGCGACCTCGTGCCCGAGGCGGAGGTCGTGCGGTGCCGGAACGGGATCGCCGTGAACTACCCCGAGGACTACATGCGCCGCCGTGACCCGGACTGCATGCGCATCGCCGACGACCTGCCGACCGACAAGCCGCGCTACCGCGACGTCTTCGGCACCGGTTTCGGCCCGGTCAAGGACGAGACCCTCGCGTGGCTCGGGACCCAGGACCTCGTCGTCGTGCCGTTCCGCGCCGGCGGGCGGACCCACGGCTATCCGTCGCTCGCCGTCTGTCCCGTCAACGCGGCGTTCTTCGCGCTCGCCCTCGTCGACCTCCAGGGCTGGGTCACGTTCGACGAGCTCGGCCCGTTCGAGCCGCGCTCGATCCTCTATGTCGCCCCGCCGTTCCGCCACACCCGCTTCGACGGACGCCAGGTCGTCGTGCACGACCGCTCCGAGACGCTGCACGAGGTGTTCGCCTACAACCTGTACCCCGGTCCGAGCGCGAAGAAGGGCGTGTTCTCGGTCCTGCTCGACGTGGGCGAGCGCGAGGGCTGGGTCACCGCGCACGCGTCGTCGGTCCGGGTCACCACGCCGTACGAGAACGAGACCGTGGTCATGCACGAGGGGGCGTCGGGCGGCGGCAAGTCCGAGATGTGCCAGGAGATCCGCCGCCAGGAGGACGGGCGGATCCTGCTCGGCACGAACGTCGTCACCGACGAGCCGTACGTCATCACGCTCGGGGAGACGAGCGCGCTCGACCCCGTCACCGACGACATGACCCTGTGCCACGCCGGGCTCCAGACGGGCGACGGCCGCCTCGTCGTGACGGACGCGGAGGAGGGCTGGTTCGTGCGGGTGGACAACCTCACCGGCTACGGGCAGGACGCGCACCTGGAGCGCGCGTGCATCCACCCCGACGTCCCGCTCGTCTTCTTCAACATCGACGGCGTCCCCGACGCCACCGTGCTGCCCTGGGAGCACTCGCTCGACTCCGACGGCCGGCGGTGCCCCAACCCGCGGGTGGTCGTGCCCCGTCACCTGCTCACCGACGTCGCGGGGCCGGCGGAGGTCGACGTCCGGACCTTCGGCGCCCGGATGCCGGCGTGCACCCGGGACCGCCCGACGTACGGGATCATGGGCATGACCCACGTCGTGCCGGCCTCGCTCGCGTGGATCTGGCGGCTCGTCGCGCCGCGCGGCGACAAGAACCCGTCGATCGGGGAGTCGCGCACGGCGACGGAGGCGCTCGCCCACGGGGGCATGGTCGCGGAGGGTGTCGGGTCGTACTGGCCGTTCGCGACCGGCACGAAGGTCGCGGCGGCGAACCTCCTGCTGCGCCAGCTCGTGGAGACGGACCGGACCCGGTACGTCCTCACGCCCAACCAGCACATCGGCGCGTACAAGGTCGACTTCGCCGCCGAGTGGCTCACCCGCGAGTACCTCGCGCGGCGCGGGGGTGGGCGCCTGCGCCCCGAGGAGCTCACCCCGGCCCGCTGCCCGCTGTTCGGCTACACGCTCACCGAGATGAAGATCGACGGCCAGCTCGTGCGGCCCACGTTCCTGCGCCCGGAGCTCCAGTCCCAGGTCGGCCTCGAGGCCTACGACGCCGGGGCGCGGATCATCACGGACTTCTTCGCCAGCGAGCTCCGGCAGTTCCTCACCGACGACCTCGACCCGCTGGGGCGGCAGATCATCGAGGTCTGCCTCCGCAACGGCTCCGTCGAGGAGTACGCGGCGCTGACACCGGTCTACGTCTAGAGCGGCGCCGGGCCGGGACCGTCGCAGCAGGCGGTCCCGGCCCGCTCGGGCGAGAGCTCGCCCGGCGCGTACTAGGGTCGGAGCATGGGTCTGACGATCGGCTACGCCGCCATGCTCGAGCAGTTCCACCCGACCGAGGCCGTCGCGCTCTCGGCCTACGCGGAGGAGCACGGCTTCTCCGGCACCATGGCGGCCGACCACTTCCAGCCGTGGGTC
>JAQSXO010000182.1 GCA_029256625.1 Cellulosimicrobium sp.
GTGGCTCCGCGACAACCTCGGCATGTTCGAGGACGCGCCCGACGTCGAGTGGCTCGCCGGCAAGGTCGAGGACAACGGCGGCGCGTACTTCGTGCCCGCGTTCTCCGGGCTCTTCGCCCCGTACTGGCGCTCCGACGCGCGCGGCGCGCTCGTCGGACTCACGCGGTACGTCAACCGCAACCACATCGCGCGCGCCGCGCTCGAGGCGACCGCGTACCAGACGCGCGAGGTGCTCGACGCGATGAACGCCGACTCCGGCGTCGACCTCACCGAGCTGCGCGTCGACGGCGGCATGGTCGCCAACGAGCTGCTCATGCAGTTCCAGGCCGACCAGCTCGGCGTCGACGTCGTGCGCCCCAGGGTCGCCGAGACCACGGCGCTCGGTGCCGCGTACGCCGCGGGCATCGCCGTCGGGTTCTGGAAGGGCGAGCAGGACGTCATCGACAACTGGGCCGAGGACAAGCGGTGGAGCCCGTCGATGGACGACACCGAGCGCGAGCGCCTCTACCGGAACTGGAAGAAGGCCGTGACGAAGACGTTCGAGTGGGTGGACGAGGACGTCGAGCAGTAGTCCCGACGTCCCGTCCCTCGCGGGACGCGGCACGTGCGGAGGGGTGGGGTGCCCGGGGCGCCCCGCCCCTCCGTCGTCCCCGGCCCGGCGGGCGAGCCCCCGGGCACGTGCTTAGCGTCGGAGGAGGTCGCGACACGGCGGCCGCCACGACGGGAGACGTCATGACCGACACGCACCACGAGCTGCCGCACGCCGGCTCCGACGAGGTCGAGAAGGTCCGCGAGCTCGTCAAGGACGAGCGGATCGCCATGCTCACGACCGTCGCGGAGGACGGGAGCCTCGTCAGCCGGCCCATGGGCGTGCAGGCCGTCGACTTCGACGGCGACCTGTGGTTCTTCGCCGCGGCGGACTCCCACAAGGTCGCGGAGATCGCCCGCGACTCCGCCGCCAACGCCGCGTTCTCCGGGACGAGCTCCTGGGTGTCGCTCTCCGGGCGAGCCACGCTCGTGCACGACCCGGACAAGATCCGGGAGCTGTGGAACGCCGTCGCCGACGCGTGGTTCCCCGACGGTCCGGACACCCCCGGGGTCGTGCTCATCCGTCTGCACGCCGAGTCCGCCGAGTACTGGGACTCCCCCGGCGGCCGCGTCGCGACGCTCTTCAGCCTCGTCAAGGCGAAGGTCACCGGGCGCCCGTACGAGGGCGGGGAGAACGAGACCGTCGAGCTCTGAGGGCTTCTCGCTGCCGACCCGCCTCGCCGCGGTCGCTCCCGCCCGCGGGAGTCCCTACGGTGGTCGGGTGCGCGCGTGGGTCTACGAGCGGTACGGCGGCGTCGACGAGCTGCGGCTCCGTGACGTGCCGACCCCTGCGCCGGCGCGCGGCGAGGTCCTCGTCGAGGTCGTCGCGACGTCCGTGAACCTGTCGGACTGGGAGGCGCTGCGGGGCAGCCCGGGCTACGCCCGCCTCGACGGGCTCCGCGCGCCGCGCACCCAGGTCCTCGGGTCCGACGTCGCCGGTCGCGTCGTCGCCGTCGGGGACGGCGTCACGCGCTTCCGTCCGGGTGACGAGGTCTACGGCGACAACCTCCCGCGCCGCGGCGGGTTCGCGGAGCACGTGGTGATGCCAGAGAAGGCGCTGGCGCACAAGCCGCCGGGGCTGACCTTCGCCGAGGCGTCGACGATCCCGCAGGCGGGCGCCATCGCGCTGCAGGCCCTCGCGTCGGCGGCGCCGGGAGCTCGCCTGCTGGTCAACGGCGCCGGCGGCGGGTCCGGGAGCCTCATGGTGCAGCTCGCGGTCGCGCGGGGCCTGCGTGTCACCGCGGTGGACAACGCGGGCAAGCTCGACTTCCTCGAGCGGCTGGGCGCGCACGAGGTGATCGACTACCGGCGGACCGACTTCACGCGGACCGGCCCGTACGACCTCGTCGTCGACCTCGTCGCGCACCGGTCGGTGTTCGCCTACCGGCGCGCGCTCGCCCGCCGCGGACGGTGCCTGATGGTCGGGGGCACGCTGCGGACGCTGTTCCGCATGCTCACCGTGGGGCCTGTGCTGGGAGCGCTGACCGGTGCACGGCTCGGCGTCCTCTTCGTGCGGCAGGGCCCGCGTCACTTCGCGCCGCTCGCCGACCTGTGCGCCGCCGGCGTCGTCGAGATCCACGTCGACCGCACGTTCCCCTTGGCGGAGGTACCCGCCGCGCTCACGCTGCACGGTGAGGGACGCGCCCTCGGGAAGGTCGTCGTCACCGTGCGCGACGCCGCTGGCTAGGGTGGGGCGCGTGAGCGTCCTGCGCGAGACCAGCTACACCGTCCCCGGCATCCACGTCACCGACCGCGAGCTCGCGGTGCCGCTCGTCTGGGGCGACGACGGCGATCCCCGCCGCCTGACGCTGTTCGTGCGCGAGCTCGTGGACCCCCTGCGGCGTCGGGACGACCTGCCGCTGCTCGTCTTCCTCCAGGGCGGCCCGGGCGGCAAGGGACCGCGCCCCACCGGTCCCGACGGCTGGGTCGGCACGGCGCTCGAGACCCACCGCGTCGTGCTGCTCGACCAGCGCGGCACGGGCCGCTCGTCGGCCGTGCGGGGTGCGGCGCTCGCCGCGCGCGGGACGGGCGCCGCCCAGGCCGACCACCTGGCGCACTTCCGCGCCGACGCGATCGTCGCGGACGCCGAGCACGTGCGACGCGCTGTCTACGGCGGCCGACGCTGGTCGTCGCTCGGGCAGTCGTACGGCGGGTTCCTCACCATGACCTACCTGTCCCGGGCACCCGAGGCCCTCGAGGCGTGCTACGTGACGGGCGGCCTGCCGAGCCTGACGGCGGACGCGCGCGAGGTCTACCGCCGCACCCAGCCCCGCGTCGTCGCGAAGAACGCCGCCTACCGCGAGCGCTACCCCGACGACACGGCCCGGCTCGGACGCGTCGCGGACCGCCTGGCCGCCGGCGACGTGCGGCTGCCCGACGGCGACGCGCTCACCGTGCGCCGGCTCCAGTCGCTCGGCATGGACCTCGGCATGCAGCCCGGCCCGGAGCGCATCCACTGGGTCGTCGACGAGGCGTTCGACGCCGACGCGCCCGAGGAGCTCACCGACACGTTCCTCGCGGAGGTCGGCGCGGCGACGTCGTTCGGCACCAACCCGCTCTACGCCGTGCTGCACGAGTCCATCTACGCGCAGTCCGGCACCGGGCCCACGGACTGGGCGGCCGAGGCCGTGCGCGCCGAGGACCCCGCGTTCGACCCGGCGGCCCGGCCGCTGCTGCTCACGGGCGAGATGATCTACCCCTGGATGTTCGACGAGGTCGCCGCGCTGCGCCCCTTCCGCGCGGCGGCGGAGGCGCTCGCCGCGCGCGGGGACTGGGCGGACCTCTACGACCTCGACGTGCTCGCCCGCAACGAGGTGCCGGTCGAGGCGGCGGTGTACTTCGACGACATGTTCGTCGACGCCGGGCTCTCGCTCGAGACCGCCGCGCACGTGGGCAACGTCCGCACGTGGGTGACCAACGAGTTCGAGCACGACGGCCTCCGCACGGGCGACGTCTTCTCCCGCCTGCGCGACCGCCTCGCCGCCCGCGGCGGCCCCCTCCCCACCCGCTGAGTGCATGAAATAGTCGCGTCCACGGACCGCGGGCGCGACTATTTCATGCACTCAGCGGGGCGGCGGGGCCGGGGCGTGCTTCGCCAGGAACGCGTAGACCTCCGTGGCGTCGACGCCCGGGAACGCGCCGGACGGTAGCGCGGACAGCACGTGCTGGTGCATGCGCGCGCTCGGCCAGGAGGCGTCCTCCCAGCGCGTCGCCGCGTCGGCCGCGGGGCGGCGGCAGCACGACTCGTCCGGGCACGACGACTGGCGCCGCACGGTCGTGTCGCGGCCGCGGAACCACTTGGCCGACGCGAACGGCACGCCGACGGCGATCGAGAACTGGCCGGTCGTCGTCGTACCGGTCTGGGTCGAGCACCAGAACGTCCCGGCGGGGGTGTCGGTGTACTGGTACGACTCCTGCGCGCGGTCGCGGCGCGTGAACGCCTCCCGGACCGCCCACTTGCGGCAGACCATCTGGCCCTCGATCGCGCCCGTCACGTCGGCGGGCAGGGGCAGCCCGTCGTTCTCGTAGCCGCGGAACAGTGCGCCGTCGTCGCCGACGCGCAGGAAGTGCAGCGGGATGCCGAGGTGCACGGTCGCGAGGTTGGTGAAGCGTTGCGCCGCGGCCTCGTGCGTCACCCCGAACGCGTCGCGGAGGTCCTCGACCGCGAGGTCCTTCTCGCGCTTGCGCCGCTCGAGGAACTCGACCGCGGCGGACTGCGGGATGAGGCAGCACGCCGCGAAGTAGGTGATCTCGACCCGCTGGCGCAGGAACTCCGCGTAGGAGCGTGGCCGCTCGTGCCCGAGGACGCGGTGCGCGATCGCCTGGAGCGCGAGCGAGCGCAGCCCGTGCCCGCCGGGGATGGACGCGGGCGGCAGGTAGATGCGCCCGTTCTCGAGGTCGGTGACGGTGCGGGTCGAGTGCGGCAGGTCGTCGACGTGCCAGATGGTGAAGCCGAGCTGCTCGGCCATGCGCGCGACGGTCCGGTGCGTGAGCGCACCGACCGTGTACCCGGCCTTGCGCGCCATCTCCTCCGCGAGCTCCTCGATCTCCGGGTAGTAGTTGTCCCGGGCCTGCCGTTCGAGGCGCAGCTCCGTGTTCGCGCGGCGCGCCTCCTCGGGCGTCGCGACGGCCTCGGTCGCGCGGCGCTGGAGCTCGGCGTGCAGGCCGACGAGGTTCTCGAGCACGGGCAGGGGCAGCTTCTGGCTCGCCTTCACGGACGGCAGGCCCAGCCCGGCGAACAGCGGTCCGCGCTGCGCGCGGTCCAGCGCGATCTCCAGCGCCGCGCGGCGCGACGGCGGCTCGGCGGTGAGCAGGTCCGTGAGCGGCACGTCGAGCGCCTGGGCGAGGTGCTGGAGGAGCGAGAGCCGCGGCTCGCGCCGGCCGTTCTCGATCATCGACAGCAGGCTCGGGGCGGTTCCCACCGCCTCGCCGAGCGCGTCGAGCGTGAGGCCGCGCGTCGTGCGGAAGTGGCGCAGGCGGCGGCCGAGCGTGATGAGGTCCGCCTGCGGCCCGGGCGGCGTCGCCTCTCGGGCGCGACCACCGGGCGGTCCGCTCGGGGCCTCCGTGGGCGGCGATGTGGCCATGGCTTGACGATATGTCAAGATCGGCGATTCTTCACAGCGTTCTGGTTGGAAATCTCGATCTCTGTGGCGTGAGGGTGGAAGCAGCACAGGCCACCGCCGACCCTTGGGAGCGTCCCCGATGAGCACAGCCGCCCGCACCGTCCACCCGCGCCGCACGCGGTCCGCCGCCCTGCTCGACGACGTCGAGACCGACCTCGTCGGGCTGCGCACGACGTCCGGCTCGGCCTCCGCGTTCGGGAGCGGCGACCCGCGCCCTCGCGACGCCCGCGCGTGGGTCCGGGAGATCGCGAACCTCACCGAGCCGGACGCGATCGTGTGGTGCGACGGCTCCGCGGCGGAGAAGCAGCGGCTCACCGACCTCCTCGTCGACGCCGGGACCCTGCTCCCCCTCGACCCCGAGCTGCGACCGGGGAGCTACCTCGCACGGTCCGACCCGAGCGACGTCGCGCGCGTCGAGTCGCGGACGTTCATCTGCTCGCGCGCCGAGGTGGACGCCGGCCCGACGAACAACTGGCGCGAGCCCGAGGCCATGCGCGCCGAGCTGCGTGACGTCTTCGAGGGCTCCATGCGGGGCCGGACCATGTACGTCGTCCCGTTCTCGATGGGCCCGGTGGGCGGGCCGATCTCGCAGGTCGGCATCGAGGTCACCGACTCGCCGTACGTCGTGGTGAGCATGGGGATCATGACGCGGGTCGGCCAGGAGGTCATGGACCTCATCGACGCCGGCGCCCCGTTCGTCCCGGCCGTGCACTCGGTGGGCGCCCCGCTCGTGGACGACACCGGGGCGGTCGCCGAGGACGTGCCGTGGCCGTGCAACGACACGAAGTACATCGTCCAGTTCCCCGAGACCCGCGAGATCTGGTCGTACGGCTCCGGGTACGGCGGCAACGCGCTGCTCGGCAAGAAGTGCTTCGCGCTGCGCATCGCGTCGGCCATGGCGCGCGACGAGGGCTGGCTCGCCGAGCACATGCTGCTCATCCGCGCGACGTCGCCCGAGGGCCGCGCCTACCACCTCGCCGCCGCGTTCCCGTCGGCGTGCGGCAAGACGAACCTCGCGATGCTGCGCCCCACGATCCCCGGCTGGACGGTCGAGACGATCGGCGACGACATCGCGTGGCTGCGCCCCGGCCCCGACGGCCGCCTGCGTGCGATCAACCCCGAGGCCGGGTTCTTCGGCGTCGCACCGGGGACCGGCGTCGACACCAACCCCGCCGCGGTCGAGACCTTCGCGCGCGACACGATCTTCACGAACGTCGCACTCACCGACGACGGCGACGTGTGGTGGGAGGGCCTGACGCCCGAGCCGCCCGCGCACCTGATCGACTGGACCGGCGAGGACTGGACGCCCGACTCCGGCCGCCCCGCCGCGCACCCGAACTCGCGGTTCACCGTGTCCGCCGCGCAGTGCCCGACGATCGCCGACTCCTGGGAGGACCCCGACGGCGTGCCGGTCGACGCGATCGTCTTCGGCGGGCGCCGCGCGACCAACGTGCCGCTCGTCGCGCAGGCGTACGGCTGGGAGCACGGCGTCTTCATGGG
>JAQSXO010000183.1 GCA_029256625.1 Cellulosimicrobium sp.
TCCGGCGGGCAGCAGAAGCAGGTCGAGTTCGCGCGCTCGCTCATGGTGAGCCCGGAGGTCGTGCTGCTCGACGAGCCGTCGATGGGCCTCGACCCCAAGACGACGTCGACGGTGTTCGAGCAGGTCGTGCGCATGCGCGACGCCGGCGTCGCGGTCCTGCTCGTCGAGCAGAACGCGCGCCGCGCGCTGGAGACGGCGGACATCGGGTGCGTGCTCGACCTCGGCCGCGTGCACATCACCGGGCCCGCGCCCGAGCTCCTCGCCGACCCCCAGCTCTCCGAGCTCTACCTCGGCGGCCGCCCCGCCGAGCGCTCGCTCTCGCAGAACGGATAACCGCCAGCATGACCAGCCAGACCACGGACGCCGCAGGGGCCGACCGACCGACCACCCGCACCGTGCGCATCGTCATGAACGGCGTGACCGGGCGCATGGGGTACCGCCAGCACCTCGTGCGCTCGATCCTCGCGATCCGGGACGACGGCGGCGTCGAGCTCGACGACGGCACGCGCCTCCAGGTGGAGCCCGTGCTCGTGGGCCGCAACCGCGCCAAGCTCGCGGAGCTCGCCGCGCGCCACGGCGTCGCCGAGTACACGACCGACCTCGACGCGGCGCTCGCGGACCCGACGGCCACGATCTACTTCGACGCGCAGGTCACGTCGGAGCGCACCAAGGCGATCCTCAAGGCGCTCGCGGCGGGCAAGCACGTGTACACGGAGAAGCCGATCGCGGAGTCGGTCGCCGAGGGCGAAGAGCTCGCCGAGGCGGCGCGCGCGGCCCGGGTGATCCACGGCGTCGTGCACGACAAGCTGTACCTGCCCGGCCTGCTCAAGCTGAAGCGGCTCATCGACGGCGGGTTCTTCGGTCGCATCCTGTCCGTCCGCGGCGAGTTCGGGTACTGGGTGTTCGAGGGCGACTGGCAGCCCGCGCAGCGCCCGAGCTGGAACTACCGCGCCGAGGACGGCGGCGGGATGGTCCTCGACATGTTCTGCCACTGGAACTACGTGCTGGAGAACCTGTTCGGGCCCGTCGAGGCGGTCATGGCGAAGGCCGTGACCCACATCCCTGAGCGCTGGGACGAGCACGGCAAGCCCTACGCCGCGACGGCCGACGACGCGGCGTACGGGATCTTCGAGCTCGCCGGGACGGACGGCCCGATCCTCGCGCAGGTGAACTCGTCGTGGGCGGTGCGCGTGGACCGGGGCGAGCTCGTCGAGTTCCAGGTCGACGGGACGCACGGGTCGGCGGTCGCGGGGCTGTTCGGGTGCCGCATCCAGTCGCGCGCCCGCACGCCCAAGCCCGTGTGGAACCCGGACCTGCCGACCGACCAGGACTTCCGCGCCCAGTGGGAGCAGATCCCGGACAACCAGGAGTTCGTCAACGGGTTCCGCGCGCAGTGGGAGGAATTCCTGCGCGACGTCCACGCCGGGCGCCCGCACCCCTACGACTTCGACGCCGGCGTGCGTGGCCTGCGCCTCGTGGACGCGGGCTACACGTCGTCGCGCGAGGGACGGCGGGTCGAGCTCGGCGCCTCGCCGTACCCCGGGTCCGAGGCCCTGGGTTCGGCGTCCGGGGCGGGGGCGTGAGCGCGTCGGGCGGGGTGCGGGTCCCGCTGGCCGACGGCGGCACGCGGCTCGTCGAGCTGCGCGCGCCCCGGGAGTGGGCGGACCACCCCGGCCCGTACGCCTCGCGCGTCGCGTTCGCGGCGGCGCACGTCGTCGCGGACCCGCGGGGCGAGAACGTCCCCGGCGCGCCCGCCGTCGTCGACTGGGACTCGACGCTCGGGTTCCGTCGGCACCTGTTCCGGTACGGGCTCGGCGTCGCCGAGGCGATGGACACCGCGCAGCGGAACATGGGTCTCGACTGGCCCGCCGTTCAGGAGCTCGTCTCGCGCAGCGCGGCCCAGGCCCACGAGCTGGGCGCGCGCATCGCGTCGGGGGCGGGGACGGACCACCGGTCGCCCGACGCGCTGCGGACCGTGGACGACGTGGTCGCGGCGTACGCCGAGCAGGTCGAGTTCGTCGAGGGCACGGGGTCGCAGGTCATCCTCATGGCGTCACGGCACCTCGCGCGGGTCGCGACGTCGGCCGACGACTACGTGCGCGTCTACGACGCGATCCTGTCCCAGGTGCGCGAGCCGGTCGTGCTGCACTGGCTCGGCGAGGCGTTCGACCCGAACCTGCGCGGGTACTGGGGGTCAGGGGACGTCGACATCGCGACCGCGACGTTCGTCGACCTCGTGCGGGCGCACGCCGCGAAGGTCGACGGGGTCAAGGTGTCGCTGCTCTCGGCGGCGCACGAGGTCGGGCTGCGCGCCGTACTTCCCGAGGGTGTCCGGTTGTACACGGGCGACGACTTCCACTACCCCGAGCTGATCCGGGGTGACGGGGAGCGCCACTCCGACGCGCTGCTCGGCGCGTTCGCGGCCGTCGCGCCCGCCGCCTCGGCCGCGCTCGCGGCGCTCGACGACGGCGACCTCGACCGCTACGACGCCGAGATGGCCCCGACGCTCGCGCTCTCCCGGCACGTGTTCGAGGCGCCGACGTACTATTACAAGACCGGGATCGCGTTCCTCGCGTGGCTCGCGGGCCACCAGCCCGGCTTCACGATGGTGGGCGGCCTCCAGTCGGCCCGGAGCGTCGTGCACCTCGCGCGCGCGTTCGAGCTCGCGAACGAGGCCCGGCTCCTGCCGGACCCGGACCTCGCCGCGCACCGCCTCGGCCTCGTGCTCGCCGCGGCGGGCATCGAGATCGGCACCGAGGTCGGTTCCGGAACGAGTTCAGCGGGGTCCGCCACTGCCGCGTCCGCCCGGGCCGACGTCGACGAGGTGGTCGCATGAGCACCGAGATCTCGGAGTTCCCGTCCTCCGGCTCCCGGTCTTCCGCCGACCAGGCGATCCTGCCCGCCGACCAGGTGATCTCGGCTCGTCCTGGTGGCGGGACGGACCAGGACCACCTGTTCGGCGGGGCGGGCCTCGTGGATGTGCCGAGCGGGGTGGCCGCGCGGGTGCCGACACCGGAGCCCGGCGACCCGCGGCTCGCGCGGCTCTCGCTCAACCAGCGCACGACGGCGCAATGGTCCCTGCGCGAGGCGATCAACGGCTGCGTCGCCGCGGGGCTCCCGGCGATCGGGGTCTGGCGCGAGCCCGTCGCGGAGGTCGGGCTCGACACCGCGGTGCGGTGGGTGCGCGACGCCGGGCTGCGCGTCTCGTCCGTGTGCCGCGGCGGGTTCTTCACCGCGAGCGACCCGGACGCGCGCGCCGCGGCCCACGCGAGCAACCTCGCCGCGATCGCGGAGGCGGCCGCGCTCGGGGCGCCGACGCTCGTCCTCGTCCCGGGCGGCCTTCCCGACGGTGACCGTGACCTCGTCGGGGCGCGGGAGCGGGCGGCGGACGCGATCGCGGCGCTGGTCCCGCACGCGCGCGACGCGGGCGTGACGCTCGGGATCGAGCCCATGAACCCGATCTTCGCGGCGGACCGCGGCGTCGTCTCGACGCTCGAGCAGGCCCTCGACCTCGCCGAGCCGTTCGCGCCCGCGGAGGTCGGCGTCGTCGTCGACACGTACCACCTGTGGTGGGAGCCGAAGGTCCACGAGCAGCTCGAGCGTGCGGGCGCGGGAGGCCGGATCGTCAGCTACCAGGTGTGCGACTGGATCACGCCGCTGCCCGCGGACACGCTCCTCGGCCGCGGCATGATGGGCGACGGCCACGTGGACTTCGCCGCGTTCACGCGCTCGGTCGCCGCGGCGGGCTACGCGGGCGACGTCGAGGTCGAGATCTTCCACGCCGACGTCTGGGCCGCGCCGGGCGCGGACGTCCTGGCCACGCTCGCCCGCCGGTACGTCGAGCTCGTGGAGCCGCACCTCACCCGCTGAGCGACGTCGGTACGACCGGCCGCGGCGAGACCGCCCCGGCCGGTCGGACGACGCCGGGTAGGGTTCCCGGAGGCCCGAGCACGGAGGTGGACGGATGAACGGGGCGCCGCGCACGCGGTTCGTGGGCGACACGAAGCAGGCGCGCACGTACGCGTGGTTCCTGACCTTCGCCGCCGTCGTCCCGCCCGCCGTCGTCGCGATCTTCGTGCTGGGCTGGTACCGCGCCCAGGTGTACGGCTGGACGGACGGCCTGCGCAGCTACCACGCGGGCGACCCGTTCCCCTGGGGCTGGGTGGCCGTCGGGGTGCTGGCCTGCGTGTTCCTCGGCCGCTTCGCCGTCCGGCAGTGGCGCCGTTACCGCGAGCTCGTGGCCGACGACCGCCGCCGCGGCGTGCGCCCGTCCTGAGGACGATGGGGACCGGTCACCATCGACGCGTCGCGCCCGGCCTCCGTACCCTGTCGTCGGCGCCGGCACGGCGTGGCCGGCCGGGGAGCGTGCGGGCGGTGTGGGTGGGAGCGCAGAGGGGCGAGGGATGAGCAGCGGGATGTACGGGGCCGACGTCGAGGCCCTGCGCTCGCTCGCGGGCCGGGTGGCTGACGGCGCGCAGGCGCTGGAGCTGGCCGCGGCGGCGATCGAGACGGCCGTGGGCGGGGCGCGCTGGGAGGGTTCCGACGCCGCCGAGTTCCGCACCGCGTGGACGTCGACCCTGCGGCCGAGCCTGACGGGGACCGCCACGCTCCTCACGGACGCCGCCGACCTCCTGCGCGGCAACGCCGAGCAGCAGGACGCGACGAGCCGCGACGGTGGCGCGGGCGGGCCGGGCGGGCCGGGCGGGCCGGGTGGCCCCGGTGGCCCGGGGTCTCCGGGCGGACCCGGCGACCCGGTGACGCAGGGCGGCGACGGAGGTCCGCCGGACTGGCTGGTCCCGCCGTCGTGGCTCACGACGGACATGACCCAGGGCGGCGTGCTCAACTGGATCGCGTCCCAGGGCGTCGACGCGTGGGCCGCGATGAACGCGCTCGACGACCCGCTCAACGTGACGGGGCTCGCGGACAACCTCGCCTCGGCGGGCAAGGTGCTCAAGGGCGCCGGGTTCCTGTTCGACGGCTACTCGGTGTACAGCGGCTCGGTGCAGGCCTGGGAGGGCTTCGCGGAGGGCGACGGGTTCAAGGGGACCGACGGCGTCATCACCGCGGGGCTCGGCGCCGCCGGCATCGGCGCGGCGATCTTCCTCGCGAGCAACCCCGTCGGCTGGGCGATCGCCGGCGCGGGGGCCGTGTGGGGCGTCGCGACCCTGCTCTCCGGTGACGTCCCCGTGACGAAGCGCATCGCCGACGGCGCAGGCTGGCTGTGGGATCGTGGGGGCGACCTCGCCGACGGTGCCGCCGACCTCGCCGGTGACGTGTGGGACGCGGGCGGGGACTTCGTCGACGGGGCGACCGAGACGCTCAAGAAGGCATGGCCGTGGTGACCGCGGCGCACGCGCCGGACCGCGGCCACGGGCCGCACGAGGAGAGGGACGACCGATGACCACGCAGACCGAGGCGGCGAACCGTCCGGACGACGGGCTCATCGAGCTCACGGGGCCGGAGCTGCTCGTGCTCCTGTCGCTCAACGAGGGACCCGCCGCCACGGGGACGCGCGAGGCCCTGCGCCTGCCCGACGTCCCCGCCGACTCGCCCCTCCTCGCGGCAGGGCTCAGCTCGCTCGTCGTGCGGCGGCTCGCGCGCGTCGAGGGCGAGGTGCTCGCGCCCGTCGGCAACGTCGTCCCGCTCACCCGCGTCCTCACGACCGCGACCGAGTGGGTCGAGGCGGCGGCGATCGCCGACGAGCGCACCAACGCCGCGCTCCTCGTCGGTGCGCAGGGCGGTGCGGTCGTGCTCGAGCCGCGCCCGTTCGGCATCTGGCACGTGCGCCCGCTCCAGGTGGGTGACCCCCTGCCCGACGCCGCGTCACGGTTCGTCCGGGCCGCGTTCGCGCAGCTCCCGGGCCGGCCGTTCGGGGGGAGCATCAAGGTCGTCGACGCGTCCGGGGCCCGCACGGCCGCGGTCCGCGTCGAGGCCGACGGGACGTGGGAGATGACGAGCGGCCCGGCGGGCGACGAGCCCGCGCCGTCGCCCGTCACGCCCGACCCGACGTTCGGCGTGCTCGCGACCGCGGTCGCCTGACCGGCGCCCCTCAGAGGTCCTGGAGCGACGCCTCGCGCTCGTCGTAGGCGCTGCGCGCGGCGGCGATGCGCTCCTGGTGCGCCTCGGTCCACACGACGAGCGCCTTGGTCGTCGCGTGGAGCGACCGTCCCATCTCGGTGAGGGCGTAGTCGACGCGCGGGGGGACGGTCGGGTAGACCGTGCGCTCGACGATGCCGTCGCGCTCGAGCTGGCGCAGCGTGCGCGACAGCATGCGCTGGCTGATCCCGTCGATCTCGCGCTTGAGCTCGGTGAAGCGCATGACGCGCCGGTCGAGCAGCGCGATGGCGAGCAGCGACCACTTGTCGGCGATGCGGTCGAGGATCTGCCGCACCTCGCAGTCCTCGCGGGAGTCCCACTGCCAGACGTCGACGTCGGTCTCCCACTTCGACCGTGCGTGGCCCGCGTGCTCGTCCCCCGCGCGCGTCTCGGTATCCGCGGTGATACCAGGTGAGCCGGATGTGCCGTCTTCCATACCTCCTGATCCTGACCCACGATGGGCTCGGTATCAAGAGGTAACCGAGTACCGACAGGTGCTCAGGAGAGGGGATGCCATGACCGACCCGACCGTACCGACCGACCGCAGCGACCCGAGCGGGCCTGTCGCGCGCTTCACGCTGCGCGACTGGGGCCTGCTGCTCGTGCTGTGCGGC
>JAQSXO010000184.1 GCA_029256625.1 Cellulosimicrobium sp.
CTCGCGACGTTCGTCGAGGCGTCCCCGTCGTCCTACCACGCGGCCCACGAGGTCGCGCGCCGCCTGGAGGCCGCCGGCTTCGAGCGGCTCGACGAGACGGCGGCGTGGCCGTCGACGACCGGCGGCGGGGGCGACGGGCCCGTGGGCGGGCGGTACGTCGTCGTGCGCGACGGCGCCGTGATCGCGTGGGCCGTCCCCGCAGGCGCGACCGCGACGACGCCGTTCGCGGTCCTCGGCGCGCACACCGACTCACCCGGGTTCAAGCTCAAGCCGCGCCCGAGCGTGGGCCGGGAGGGCTGGTGGCAGGCGGGCGTCGAGATCTACGGCGGGCCGCTGCTCAACTCGTGGCTCGACCGTGAGCTCGAGCTCGCCGGGCGCCTCGTCACGGCCGACGGCGAGGAGCACCTCGTGCGCACCGGCCCGCTCCTGCGCATCCCGCAGCTCGCGATCCACCTCGACCGCGCGGCGAACGACGGGCTCACGCTCGACAAGCAGCAGCACACGCAGCCCGTGTGGGGGCTCGCGTCGGCGTCGGGGCCTGCCGGGTCCGACGTCGCGGGCGCGGCGCACGGGACGAGCGGCGGGGACGTGCTCGGCGAGCTCGCGCACCACGCGGGCGTTCGCGCGAGCGAGGTCGCGGGGTACGACGTCGTCGTCGCGGACACGCAGCCGCCGCGCGTCTTCGGTGCGCACGGCGCGTTCCTCGCGTCCGGGCGGCTCGACAACCTCCTCTCGGTGCACGCGGGGCTCGTCGCCCTGCTCGAGGTCGCGGGCTCGCCCGACCGACCCGTCGAGGGCGACGTGATCCCCGTGCTCGCGGCGTTCGACCACGAGGAGATCGGCTCGGAGTCCCGGTCCGGGGCGTCGGGCCCGTTCCTCGCGGACGTGCTCGACCGCGTCGCCGCGACCCTCGGCGCCGGCGAGGAGGAGCGGCACCGCGCGCTCGCCGCGTCGCTGTGCGTGTCGAGCGACGTCGGCCACTCCGTGCACCCCAACTACCCGGAGCGCCACGACCCCGCGAACCGGCCGCTCGCGGGCGGCGGCCCGATCCTCAAGATCAACGCGAACCAGCGCTACACGACCGACGCGCACGGCGCGGCGGCCTGGGCTCGCGCGTGCGCTCGTGCCGGGGTGCCGAGCCAGGAGTTCGTGTCCAAGAACACCGTGCCGTGCGGTTCGACCATCGGCCCGCTCACCGCGACGCGCCTCGGCATCCGCACCGTCGACGTGGGTGTCCCGATCCTCTCGATGCACTCCGCGCGCGAGCTCACCGCCGTCGTCGACCCGTGGTACCTCTCGCGCGCGGTGATCGAGGTGTTCCGCGGCTGACCCGCCTCCCCCGCCCTGCCGGCCAGGCGGTCCTGGCTCGTCCCGGGCGTCGCACGAACCAGGAGCGCCTGGTCGGGTGGCAGCGATGGCCTGGTCGGCGGGAGCGGCGTCACCCGCGGCCGGCGCGGGCGCGGACGCCGCGCAGCATCTTCTGCGTCATGAGGAAGCTCACCGGCTGCACCGCCTCGACGACGGCCCGGCCTGCGGCGCCGAGAGGCATGTAGCGCTCGCGGACCAGCAGGCGCGACCGCGGCGTGCCGTCCTCGTCCGGCGGCAGCGGACGGACGACGAACGCCCACGAGAACCGGAACGGCATCGTGTCCGGCTGCCCTGGTCCCGGGGCGCCGAGCAGCACGAGGTGCGAGTCCGGCTCGAGCATCGCGACGCGGAGGACGGCCTCGTCGGCGAGGTGGACGTCGTCGCCGACCGCCAGTCCCTGCCAGCGCTCCTCGATCGCGTCGGCGCTGCGGATGCCCAGGCCGACGAGGTTCTCCAGCGCGTCGTAGGAGTAGAAGCCCCCGCGGCCCTGGCCGAGCTGGACGAGCCACGGCCAGACCTCCGACGGCGGCGCGTCGACCGTGACCGCCCGCGTCGCGACGACGGCGCGCGCGTCGGGCACGAGGTCGTCTCCCGGGAGCACGCACCCGTGCTCGCCCTCCCACGTCCCCCACGTCTGGGTCATGCGCCGGGTGAGCAGGAGCGCCCCGACGGCGAGCGCCGTCGTCGCCACGACCCGGATCCCGCGCACCGCTCCCATGACCCGATCCTCGGCCGCGCGCGGTGCCCGGCGCGAGGGCCGGAGGTCCCGAGCACGGCCGCCCTCGGCCGAAGGGTGGGCTGGAGGTGGGAGACTCGGAGGCGTGCCGCACGCCCCCGCCCCCACCTCCCTGCGACCGACGAGCGCGGCCCTGCTCGACGTGCTGCGCGCGGGCGGGCGGCGCGACGAGCGGCTGCTGCACGTGCGCGAGCTGCCCGCGCGGACGGGCACGCAGGCCGGGTGGCCGGAGTGGTCGGACGCGTCGCTCGTCGCCGGGTACCGCGCGCTCGGGGTGGACCTCCCGTGGGAGCACCAGGTCGTCGCGGCCGACGCCGCGTGGTCGGGCCGGCACGTCGCGCTCGCCACCTCGACGGGCTCCGGCAAGTCGCTCGCCTTCTGGCTCCCCGCCCTCTCCTCGGTACGGGCCGACGCCGCCGCGCGCCTCCTCGACCCCGGCCGCATCGAGTCGGTCGCCCGCCGCGGCGCCGTGCTCTACCTGTCGCCCACCAAGGCGCTCGCCGCCGACCAGCTCTCGGGGCTCCAGCGGCTGCTCGACGCGGCCGGGACGCGCGACGTGCGGGTCGCGACGTGCGACGGCGACACCGGGCAGGACGAGCGGCGCTGGGTCCGCGAGCACGCCGACGTCGTGCTGACCAACCCGGACTTCCTGCACTTCGCGCTCCTACCGAACCACCGGGGCTGGTCGAGGCTGCTGCGCGACCTGCGTTACGTCGTCGTCGACGAGGGCCACGCCTACCGCGGGGTGTTCGGCGCGCACGTGTCCCTCGTCCTGAGACGCCTGCGACGGCTCGCCGCGCACTACGCGCGCGAGGGCGACCGGCCGCCGACGTTCGTCGTCGCGTCGGCCACGACCGCCGACCCCGCGACCAGCGCCGCGCGCCTCGTGGGGGTCGAGCCCGACGACGTCGTGACGGTCGCGCACGACACCTCGCCCGCGGGCCGCAAGACGTTCGCGCTGTGGGAGCCGCCCGTCGTCGTGGGCTTCGACGCGGCCTCCGCCGCCGGTCCCGCCGAGGGGCACGACGACGACCCGGCCGTCCCGACGACGGTGGACGCCGCGGCCGAGCACCCGCGCCGCAGCGCGACGGCCGAGGCCGCGGACCTGCTCGCGGACCTCGTCATCGCGGGCGCGCGCACGCTCGCCTTCACGCGCTCGCGCCGCGGGGCGGAGTCCGTCGCGGTCCAGTCGCAGGACAGCGTGCGCGTCGTCGACCCCCGGCTCGTGCGGCGCGTCGCCGCCTACCGTGGCGGTTACCTGCCCGAGGAACGGCGCGAGCTCGAGGACGCCGTGCGCACGGGCGACGTCCTGGGCCTCGCGACGACCAACGCGCTCGAGCTCGGCGTCGACATCTCGGGCCTCGACGCCGTCCTCATCGCGGGGTGGCCGGGCACCCGCATGTCGGTGTGGCAGCAGGCGGGCCGCGCCGGGCGCGCGGGCGCGGACGGCCTCGTGGCGTTCGTCGCGCGGGAGGACCCGCTCGACACGTTCCTCGTGCACCACCCCGAGGCCGTGTTCGACGCCCCGCTCGAGGCGACCGTGTTCGACCCCGCGAACCCGTACGTGCTCGCGCCCCACCTGTGCGCGGCCGCGGCCGAGAACCCGCTGCGCTCGGACGACCTCGCGGCGTTCGGCGACCCCGTCGCGGTACGCGGGCTGCTCGACGTGCTCGTCGCCCGGGGCGCGCTGCGCCGGCGCGCGTCCGGCTGGTACTGGACGCACGCGCAGCCCGCGTCGGGCATGACGGACCTGCGCGGCTCGGGCGGCGCGCCCGTGCGCGTCGCCGAGGCGCGCACCGGCCGGCTGCTCGGCACGGTCGACGCCGCGTCCGCGGACGGGTCCGTGCACGACGGCGCGGTGTACGTCCACCAGGGGCGCACCTACGTCGTCGAGCACCTCGACCTCGCCGACCACGTCGCGCTCGTGCGACGCCAGGACGTGGACCACGGCACGTGGTCGCGCTCCACGACGTCCATCACGATCGTCGACGACCCCGCGGACGGCGACGTCGCGGCGGGGCGCGAGGTCGTCGAGCGGTCCTGGGGACCCGTCGGCTGGGGTTACGGCCCGGTCGACGTGTGCTCGCAGGTCGTGAGCTTCCAGCGCCGCCGGCTCCCGGACCTGCAGGTGCTCGGCACCGAAACCCTCGACCTCCCCGAGCGCACGCTCCCGACGATGGCCGTCTGGTGGACCGTCCCGCAGTCGGTGATCGAGGAGGCGGAGGTCGATGCCGACGAGCTGCCCGGCGCGCTGCACGCCGCCGAGCACGCGTCGATCGGCCTCCTGCCGCTCCTCGCGACGTGCGACCGCTGGGACCTCGGCGGCGTCTCCACGGCGCTGCACGCCGACACCGGAGAGGCGACCGTGTTCGTGCACGACGCCTACCCCGGCGGGGCCGGCTTCGCCGAGCGCGGGTTCGAGCTCGGCGCGACGTGGCTCCGCGCGACGCGCGACGCCATCGCGCGCTGCCCCTGCCACGACGGCTGCCCGGCGTGCGTCCAGTCCCCCAAGTGCGGGTCGTACAACGCCCCGCTCGAGAAGGCCGCCGCCGTCCGGCTCCTCGACGCGGTCCTGGCCCACGCCCCCCGCGCCTGAGCAGCCCGACCCCGCGCGGTAGAACCGTGGTCGTGACCGACCGGGCGTGGTGGCGCGGGGTGTTCGAGGTGGGGTGGTGCCACCGCCCTCACCCCGCCCGGCTCCCTCCCACCGTGGTCCGTGGTCCGTGGTCCGTGACCAGGGCGCTCGTTCAGCGCGCGGTCGCCGGGCCGGCGCGGGCGGCGGCCGTCGCCCGGCCCAGCGCGACACCGAGGACCGCCACACCGGTGGTCGAGGCGACGTCGACCCGGACGACCCCGCCGCCCTGCTCGGCGCACGCGGTGACCGCCACCGCGTTGCGGGCCGCGACCTCGCGGGCGCGGCCGCACGGGTCCGAGCCGTCGCGGGCGGCCGTGGCGGCCGCGAGCGCCGCCAGGTCGGCTCCGGCCTGCGCCGCTCCGCGCGCCGCCTGGGCGTGCGCGAGCGCGGCCAGCCCGAGCGCGAGCACGAGGACCGCCGCGATCACCCCGAGCACGAGCACCGTGCCCGCTCCGCGCTCGGGATCGGGCGAGTCCCCGCGCCGTAGGGCCGCGACTCTCCCTGCGCCGCCACCTCGGGCGCATGCGGTCCTCCCGCCCCCGTGGGCCCGCCGGCGGGTCATGGCTCGACCCACGCGACGGCCTCGCCGCTCGCGCGCAGCGGTGACCCGGAGAGCCACCCGCCCACCACGGGCGTCGTGACGCGGACCTCCACCCACGGGTCGCCGCGCACGACGCCGACGGTCGCGCCGTCGCCCGCCACCCGCAGCGCCGTCGACCGGACGGTCGCGTCGTCCTCGCCGATCGCGGCGGCACGGGCGGCGGCCCTCGCCGCGTCGGCGGAGCGCATCTGGGCGCCCGCCGCCGCGGCGAGGGTGAGGACGACGACGAGGACGAGGACGACCGCCGGCAGCGCGACGGCGAGCTCGGCGGTGACCGCACCCCGCTCCCGGTCGTCGCGCGACCCGACCTCCGGCGAGCGGAGCGCCCACGACCGGAACCTGCGCCACGGACCGGTGCCTGCGTCCCGTCGCACGGCTCAGCCCAGCGACAGCGCGCTGCGCACGATGCCGAGCAGCAGCTCCCGCACCTCGCCGCTCTTGAGCACGACGATGAGCAGCCCGGCGAAACCTGCCGCTGCGACGGTCGCGATCGCGTACTCCGCGGTCGCGAGACCGGCCTCACCGTCCTGTCCCGTGCTCGTCCCCGTCAGGCGCGCGAGCACGCGCCGAACCCGTCCTAGCATGTCAGGTCTCCCCTCTCGTGGCCCGCGTCCGCGGGCGGTCGAGGACACCGTGGCGGGTCGACGACCGGATCCGCACCCTGCCCCGGGCCGCCCGTGGACAGGACCCTCGCGCGGCGGACCTGTGGACGGCGACGGTCCCTGCCCTCCATGGCGTCGCCCTACCGAGGACCGTGCGCGCGTGCGCGCGCCGAGGCTCCGCACTCGCCGGTCGGGCCGCTCGGCACGCGGCGTGGCGAGCCGTCAGTCCCAGGTCAGAGGGTCCAGGAAGAGGTGGAACCGGAGCCGGTCCGCGTCCACCGGAGAGCCGTAGAGGGGCTGGAGCTGGTCCTGGAGGTGCTGGGCCTCGTCCGGCCAGGTGTCCTGCGCGCTCGCCAGCAGCAACGAGAGGTCGGCGTGCCGGTCGGCGACGCCGAGAGGCGACCGAGGTCGACGAACCCGGAGACCTCCAGCGTCTCGGGGTCGAGCAGGATGTTGGGCAGGCAGAGGTCGCCGTGGCAGACCACCTGGTCGGCCGCCTCCTGCTCCTGACGCACGGGCAGCTCGGCGGCGAGCTCGGCGAGGAGGTCGTCGACCTTCCGGGACTCCTGCTCGGGGCGGAGGAACTCCCGGCGCACGGCGCCACGCGCCACCACGTCCTGCGCCAGCGCGTACATGGGGCGCAGCCCCCGGTCGAACGGGCAGCCAGCCGTGGGGACGTCGTGGAGCGCTCTGACCGCCGCCACGATGCTCGTCCACGCCCGGCGGACCTGGTCGGGACCGACCTGGTCGGCGGGCGTCCCCGCCA
>JAQSXO010000003.1 GCA_029256625.1 Cellulosimicrobium sp.
GGCCTCGACCGGGCGCGCGCGACCGGGCTCGGCTGGAGCGCGTACGGGGTGGAGCTGCGCCTGTTCCGCGACCTCGTGCGCTACGTGCTCGGCGACCTCACGCCCACCGAGACCACGGGCGAGACCATGCCGGAGGGGTCCGCCCCGCAGCTCTCGTGCGTCCAGCTCTACGCGGCCGTGGCGCGGGGTGACGCCGACGCGCTCGCGCGCGGCACCGCCCTGCGGCGGGACTGGTTCCGGGACGGGCAGATCGCGCTCATCTCCGGCGGCTGCTCGATCGACGCGCTGACGTGGGCGGGGCGCGACGAGGAGGCGGTCGCGCTCGCCGTCGAGCTCGTGGACCACCTGGGCCGCACGTGGAGCGACTACTTCCTGGGCCGCATCTGGATCTCGGCGCTCGCCGCGCTCGCCGACGCCGCGGACGCGGCACGTCTTCAGGGCGCAGCCGGTGCCGGGCAGGTCGCGGCGCTCGTCGCACGCGGCGACGAGCTCCTGGAGGCAGCGCGCACGACGGCGGAGCGCGGCCGACCGCGCGGCGGCCGCCTCGGGCCCGAGGGTCGCGCCTGGCTCGCGCGCGCCGCGGCCGAGCACTCGCGGCTCACGGGCGAGGACGACCCGGCGCTGTGGGAGGAGACGACGCGCCTCTTCGACTACGGCTACCGGTACGAGGTCGCGCGCTCGCGCTTCCGCTGGGCCCAGGCGCTGCTCGGCGCGGGCGACCGCAACGCGGCCGAGATCGAGGCGGCCCAGGCGCTCGAGGAGGCCGAGGCCATGGGCGCGGCCCCGCTCGCCGACGCGGTCCGCGCGCTCGGGCGCCGTGGTCGGCTCGACCTGCCCGGGGTCCGGCGGTCCACGACGGCGGTCCTCACCGAGCGCGAGGAGGAGGTCCTGCTGCTCGTCGCGCAGGGCCTGACCAACCGGCAGATCGGCGAGCGCCTGTTCATCTCCGCGAAGACGGTGAGCCCAGCGCGGGCTGCTCGAGGTCTGACGCGCGTGGGTTCCTCGCCCGGCACGCTCGTGCTCGTGCGGCACGGGCAGAGCACGTTCAACGCCGACGACCGGTTCACGGGCCTGCTCGACGTCCCGCTCTCCGACGTCGGGGTCGCCGAGGCGGGGCGCGCGGCGCGGCTGCTCGCGGATGCCGTCGCGCGTGAGCCCGCCCTCGCGCCGCGCCGCGTCGTCACGTCCCCGCTCGTGCGCGCGTCGACGACGGCCGCGATCGTCGCCGTCGCGCTCCCCGGTCCGCCCCCGCTCGCCGTCGAGTGGCGCCTCGTCGAGCGCCACTACGGTGCGTTCACGGACAAACCACGGGACGTCGTCCGGCGCGACTACGGCGAGGCGGCCTACTGGCGCTACCGCCGCTCCTACCTGCACCGCCCGCCACCGCTCGCGGCCGACGACCCCGCGCGCCCGCTCGTCGACGACACCCTGCTGCGCCTGCCCGACGCCGCGCGCGCCGCCCTGCGCCCCGACGCCGAGTCGCTCGCGGACGTCGTCGAGCGGCTGCGCCCCTTCTGGGCCGCGACCCTCGAGACGCTCGCTCGGGGCGAGGCGGCCCTCGTCGTCGGGCACGGCAACTCGCTGCGCGCGCTCTCCGTGCTCGTGGACGGCCTCACCCCGGACGAGGTCCAGGACCTCGACGTGCCCACCGGCCACCCGCTCGTCCACCGCTTCGCGGCGGGGCCCGACGGCGCGCTCGTCCCCGAGGTCCGCGGCGGCACCTACCTCGACGCGCACGGTGCCGAGCACGCGATCACCGATCTCAGGTCCCGGGGCGGCACCTGAACGACCCGCGTCCGCCACCACGCGCGGGCGCGTCCGTGCGCGCCGGCGTCACGAGCCGGGCGTGACGGAGCTGAGCGTCTCGGCAGTGCGCGCCGACGCGATGAGCCGCACGTCGAGCTGGCACTGCCGCCAGACGTCCCCGAGCACGCCGCCCGGGTCGAGGTCCCAGCGACTCGGCAGCGCGCCGGCGTCGACCCCCCGCACGGCGAGGCACGTCCTGAGCTCCGTCTCGGACGTGTCGCCGACCGCGGGTGCGGCGGGGAGCAGACGGTCGACGAGCAGCCGGGGGATCGCGGGTGACGACTCGATCGGCACGATCTCCCGGGTCGCCGGGTCGTACGAGGCTCGGCAGCTCGGGTCCCGGTCGGGACCGGTCAGCGGCGAGCCGCACGTCACCGCCGTGAACGAGCCGCCGTCCGTGAAGTCCGTGGAGCTGAGGACCCCACGGACGTCCGTCGCCGCGCCGGCGTCCGGGCCGAGGGCCGCGACGTTGAGGAGGAGCCCTCCCGCCCAGGCGTCGGGGAGCCGGTACGTCGGGCCGGTCACGGCCGGTCCCTCGCCGGCAAGGACCATCCAGGTCTGCTGGTGGTCACGCTCCCTCGAGGGGTCGGAACCCGCCGCGGGACCGGACGTCTGCGCGCTCAGCACGAGCCCGTCCTCCCCGCCCTCCCGCTGGAGCAGGACCAGGTGCTGGAAGCCGTCGTGCACGACCGTTCCCGCCGTGCCTCCGCGGCGCAGGACCGCGAGGTCGCCGTCGTCGCCGGCGAGGACGCGCAGCCCGGGGGGCGACTCGCTCTCCGCGGGCTGAGGAACGTACTCGACGAAGAACCGCTCGCCGTCGCGCCAGGCACCGAGGCCGAGGTCGAGCACGTACGTGCCGTCGTCGCGCAGGTACGTCGCCGGCTCCTCGACCGCGACGACGCCCGGCGCGACGTCGACCAGCGTGGCCTCCGCCGTGACGACCTCGTTGCCGGGCGACCCGGCGACCACCTCGCGCGCGAGGTCGCGGAGCCCGCCCGGGCCGCCCGCCGTCACGACGCCCGTGCCGACGAGACCCAGCGCGACGACGCCCGCGACGCCGGCGAGCGACCGGCGCCGCTGCACGCCGCGCCGGCTGGACCGCAGGACCACGTCGAGGTCGAGCGTCGAGGGCGGGACGGCGTCGTCGGCCGTGCGCCGCAGGCGGGCGAGGAAGTCGTCCTCGGGCGGGGCGGGCACCGGGCTTCCGGTCACGGGGCTCATCGGGGTGTCCTTCCGGAGGTCCGGGTGGGTGGGGAGGCCGGGGCCGTCGGGGGTGTCGGGGATGTCGGGCCGGGAGCGGTGCCGTCGGGCGCGCCGAGGAGCACCCGCAGGCGGGCGAGGCCCCGGGAAGCCGTGGACTTCACCGTGCCGACGGGCATGCCGAGCTCGGTGGCGACCTCGCTCTCGCTGAGGTCGAGCAGGTGCCGCAGGACGACGACGCGGCGCTGGCGGACCGGGAGCGTCAGGAGCGCGCGCACGACGGCGTCGCGGTCGTCGACGGAGCCCGTCGGCTCCGCGGTGCCGGGACGGCCCGGCCGGCCGACGCCGTACGCCTGCACGAGCTCGTCCGGCCCGGCGAGCACCTCGCGCCGCGTGCGGCGCCACGTGTCCACGCGCAGGTTCGACAGCACGCGGCGGGCGTAGGCGAGCGGGTCCCGCTCGCGGGCCCGCGACCACGCCCGGTAGGTCCGCTCCAGGGCCTGCTGCGTGAGCTCCTCCGCGCGGTGCCGGTCACCGCACAGCAGGTAGGCCATGCGGTGCAGCGGGTCGCGCGCCTCGCGCATGAACGCCGCGAACTCCTCGTCGCGCGTGCGCCGGGCGACGAGGTCGACCTCGACCGTCGCACCGTCGTCCTGCTCGCCGTCCAGCGCGACGTCGAGCAGCAGCTCGACCGGTCCGGGTCGCGCTGCCGCGGTCACCGCGTGGCTCCGCGCGGGGTTCGCCCGCCGTCGTGTCGTCGTCTCACGAGCAGTACACGCAGCACGCGCACCAGACGTTCCCTTCTTCCCGATTTCACCCCGTCCCCGCGCCCGGCTGGCGCGGCTTGCACTGTTTGACCGACCTCGTCCTGGTGATACTGGACCATGACCGACGCCCAGGCGATCCACGAGCTCGTCCAGGCGGGCCTCGGCGAGCCGGCGGCGGACGAGTCGTTCGACCGCTTCGCGCGCCTCGTGCGACGGCAGCTCGGGGTGCCGTCGGCGCTGGTCACGCTCGTCCTCGACGACGAGGCGGTGCTGCCCGGAGCGCTCGGCCTGCCCGAGCCGTACCAGTCCGAGCGCCGGACCCCCCTGAGCCACACGTTCTGCCAGTTCGTGACGAACGACGCCCGGCCGCTCGTCGTCGAGGACGCGCGCGCCGTCGCCCACCTCGCGACGCTGCGCGCCGTCGACGACATCGGCGTCGTGTCCTACGCCGGGTTCCCGATCTTCGACCCGCACGGCCGCGCCGTCGGCTCGCTGTGCGCGTTCGACGCGCACCCTCGCCCGTGGTCGGACGAGGACCTCGCGACCCTCGCGGACCTCGCGTCCGCCTGCACGTCCGAGCTGCGGCTCCGCCTCGCGCGGGCGCGGGCGAAGCGCATGCAGCGCGTCGCGCTCGCGGCCAACCGGAGGTCCCGCCTCCTGCTCGAGCTCTCCGAGTCGTTCGCCGCGGCGACGTCCGTGCGCGACGTCGCCGAGCGGCTCTCGGCGGTCGGCGCCGCGATCGGCGCCCGCTACGCGGGCCTCGCGATGCTCGACCCGAGCGGCACGCGGCTCGAGTACACGACGCTCGACCACCTGGAACCGGGCGTCCCGGTGTCCTTCCGCCGGATGCGGGTCGACGCCGAGCGGGGCGCGGCGATCGCGGCCCGGACGCGCGAGCCCCTGTTCTTCCGCGACCACGCGCAGTACACGGCGCGCCTGCCCGAGGCGGCGGCGCTCATCACGTCGGTCGACGTCGAGGCGCGGTCCTTCCTCCCCGTCCTCGCCGGCGAGCGGCTGCTCGGCGTCGTCGCCCTGGCCTGGGACGCCGTCCGGGAGTTCGACGAGGACGCCGTCAAGACGGAGACGACGGTCGCGTCGTACGTCGCGCACGCGCTCGACCGCGTCCGCCTGCTCGAGGAGCGGCACCGCGTCGCGACGACCCTCCAGGCGGCGATGCTCACGGAGCTCCCGTCGGTGCGCAGCGCGGAGCTCGCCGCGACCTACGCGTCGGCGACCCGCACCGACCAGGTCGGCGGCGACTGGTACGACGCGGTCGTCCTCGACGACGACGCGTGCGTCCTCATGATCGGCGACGTCACGGGCCACGACATGCGGGCCGCTGCGCAGATGGGCCAGCTCCGCTCCATGCTCCGGACGTTCGCGTGGTGCCAGGACGAGCCGCCTGCCGTCCTGCTGCGGCTCCTGGACCGGGCCAACCGCGGTCTCGCGCTGCACTCGAGCGGGACGGCCGTCGTCGTGCGGCTCGACCGCACCGCGCACGGGTTCGACGTCACGTGGTCCAACGCGGGGCACCCCGCCCCGCTCGTGCTGCGCGCCGACGGGAGCGTCGAGACCCTCGACGCTCCCGCCGACCTCATGCTGGGGGTCCTGCCCGGGACCACGCGGCACGACCACCGCGCCCACCTGGCGCACGGCGACACGCTCCTCCTGTACACCGACGGCCTGGTCGAGCGACGCGGCACCTCGTACGCGGAGCGGCTCGGCGCCCTGCGGGCCGTCCTCTCCGAGCACACGACGACCGCGACGTCCGCGCTCCCCGACGCGCTCGTGCGCCGGCTCGTGTCGGACCAGCGCGACGACGTCGCCGTCCTCGCCCTGCGCGTGCGGCACACCGTCACGCGCCCGCCCGGCCCGGGGCGGCCGTCGGTCCTGACGCGGCAGGTCGAGCACACGTCGTCGGCGATCGGCCCCGCCCGCCGCTGGGTGGACGACGTCCTCGAGAGCTGCGACGTCTCTCCGGCGGTCCGCCGCATCGCGATGCTCCTCACGAGCGAGGTGCTGACCAACGCGGTGCAGCACGGCGCGGCGCCGGTCGAGGCGGAGCTCGAGGTCGGTCACCGCGTCCTGCGCGTCGCGGTGCACGACGGCTCGGCGGCGCTCCCGCGGCTGCGCACCCCGCGGCCGGACGAGACGGGGGGCCGGGGCGTGCAGTTCCTCGAGCGCTGCGCGTCGCGCTGGGGCGTCGACGCCCTCGACGGCGCGCCGGGCAAGACCGTGTGGTTCGAGCTCGACCTCGACGACTGAGCCCCGGGCACCGTGCCCGGCAGGGGCTGTGCCGTGTCGGAGGGCGGAGGTAGCGTGTGTGAGGTGGGCCACTCCCCCCTGGCCCGTGCGACCTCGTGACCCCACGAGAACCCTCGTGACCCCCCTCGACGACGTCGAGACCATCGAGTCCTGAGAGGCACCGCCATGACCGACCTCGCCACCCCGACGAGCGTTCGCCCGGAAGCCACCGCGACCGGCCCCGCCCCCCTGCCCGAGCGCGCCGACCTCGACGCGGTCCTCGACGGCCACCGCCGCGAGATCACGGGCTACTGCTACCGCATGCTCGGCTCGTCGTTCGAGGCGGACGACGCCGTGCAGGAGACGTTCCTGCGGGCGTGGCGCTCCTACGACCGGTTCGAGGGGCGCTCGTCGCTGCGCTCCTGGCTCTACCGCATCGCGACGAACGTGTGCTTCGACGCGCTGGGCGCGCGCAAGCGGCGCGAGCGGCCCATGGGGCTCGGCGGCCCGCAGGCGCCGGAGGCCGAGAACCTGGGCCAGGTGCTCCCCGAGGAGACGTGGGTCGAGCCGGTCCCCGACGACCGCGTGCTCCCGCACGACGGCGACCCGGCACAGGTCGCCGTGGGTCGCGAGACCATCCGGCTCGCGTTCGTCGCCGCCCTGCAGTTCCTGCCGCCCAAGCAGCGCGCCGTCCTCCTGCTGCGCGAGGTGCTGCGCTGGCAGGCGAGCGAGGTCGCAGAGCTCCTCGACACCTCCGTGGCGTCGGTGAACAGCGCCCTGCAGCGAGCACGCGCCACGATGGCGGCGCGGGCGCACTGGGACAGCTCGGGGCTCGGCGAGGACACCGAGCCCGCTCCCGCGCCGGTCGCCTCGAACGAGGGCCTCGGCGACGAGGAGAGGCTGCTGCTCGAGCGCTACCTCGACGCGTTCGAGCGCTACGACATGGACGCGCTCGTCGCGATCCTCCACGAGGACGCGACGCTGTCGATGCCGCCGTACCCGCTGTGGATGAAGGGGACCGCGGACATCGTCACCTGGATGACCGGTCCGGGCTACGAGTGCGAGGGTTCCCGCATGGTCCCGGTGGCGGTGAACGGCACGTTCGGGTTCGGCCAGTACCGCCGCGCGGCGGACGGCGGCCACGAGCCGTGGGCGCTCCAGGTGATCGAGACCGAGGACGGGCGGGTGACGGCGATCAACGCGTTCCTCGACACGGCCTCGTGGTTTCCGCTGTTCGGCCTCCCCGAGCGCCTCGACGACTGAGGAGGTCCGCTCCATCCCGGCACGGCACGTGCGACGGACCGCTCACGCCTCGGCGACCCGGTCGCCCTCGAGCGCCTGACGAGCGCGCCGGAGCACGTCCCCGACGTGCGTGCGCTCGGCCGGTCCGAGCCGGGCGACCACGGCGGCGAGGTCCTCGACGATCGGCCCGAAGTGCTGCCAGCCGAGCTCGAGCGCCTGGCGACTCACGACGATCTGCACGAGCCGCCCGTCCCGCGCGTCGCGACGCCGCTCGACGTGCCCGGCGCCCTCGAGCCGGCGCAGCAACGCCGCGGTCGCCTGGCTCGACATCCCGAGCGATCGCGCCAGGTCGCCCGCGTACACCGGTCGTGCGTCGCGCTCCGCGTCCAGGAGGACGACCAGCGCCCGCAGGTCGGTCACGGGGACGCCCGCGCGCTGCGCGGCCTCGGTCACCCGCTGGTGATGGGCGAAGGCGAGAGCACGTACCTCGTGGACGACGGCCAGCGTCTGGCGTCGGTCGGGCTCGTGGGGGACGACCTCGGGTCGGTGCACGACGACCAGACTAGCGGTTACCTCACCGAGTGAGGTAACTTCCCTGTCGTGACACGTTCCGCTCGTAGCACGCAGAGCCGGCAGGAGCAGTTCCTCGCCGCCCTCGACGAGCTGCTCCGCGGGCCCGACCTCGCCCAGGCGCCCACGGGACGCGCCGACGTCGCGACCTCGTTCGGCACGACCCGCGTCACCTCGTGGGGCACCGCGGGCGGAGCTCCGGTAGTCCTCCTGCCGGGACACGGTGCGACGTCCGCCGCGTGGGCAGGCGTGGCACGACGCCTCGGCCGCACCCGCCGGGTGCACGCGCTCGAGCTCGTCGGGGATGCCGCGAACCGGGCCGGAGACCCACTTCCTCCCGCGGACCTCTCGACGCCCGCGACGCAGGGTCCGCGCACCCGCGACGACCTCGTGGGCTGGCTCGACCAGGTGCTCCGTGCCGTCGTGCCGGACGGGGACGTCGTGCTCGCCGGCCACTCCTACGGGGCGTGGCTCGCGCTGTCCTTCGCGCTCGCCCGCCCCGGCGCGGTGGCACGCCTCGTCCTGGTCGACCCCACGGACTGCTTCGGGGGCCCGTCCCTCGGGTACGTGCTCCGCGCGCTCCCGTTGATCGTGCGCCCGACACCCGGTCGCTGGGAGTCGTTCGTCCGCTGGGAGACGCGAGGCGCGGAGGTCGACGCCCGCTGGCTCGAGGTCTCCGCTCTCGGCGCCGGCCTGCCGATCGGTCGGGTCGTCCGCCCGTCCCGGCCGCGACCCGTCGAGCTCGACCGGCTCTCCAGCCCCACCCTGGTGCTGCTCGCGTCGCGCAGCCGAGCGCACGACGTCCGGCGCGTCGCCGAGCGCGCCCGCGACGTCCCGGCGGTGACCGTCGAGCGGCTGTCGGACGCGAGCCACCACTCGGTACCGGCAGGCCAGGCCGACGAGCTGGCTGCCGTGCTCGACCGGTGGGCGACGCCCGAGCGGCCGCGGGCGGGCGGGCCGCGCCGCGCCGAGCGGGGCTGAGTCCTAGTCGAACGTCTCGAGGAGCGTGCTCCGCTCGGCGTCCGTGAGGTTCGTGGCGACGAGCTTCCCGTGCACCCCGTGGAACCGCTCACCCACGCGGTCGAGGTCGCCGTCCTCGGTGACGACGAACAGCGCCGACGACCCGGGCGTGACGCCCTCGCGGATGCGCTCGAGCTGGTCCTTGTCGATCCCGACGGCGGCCATGGCCTTCGTCGACGCGCCGATCGCCGCGCCGGCGGCGGCGCCCAGGATCGGTGCGAAGAAGATCGACCCGAGGAGCAGGCCCCAGAACGCGCCCCAGCCCGTGCCGCGCCACTCGTCCTGGTGACCGTGGCGCGTCGTCGGCTTGGCCGCGCCCTCGGGCCACGACACGACGGCGGTGTCGACGATGCGGATCGCGTGCTCCGAGGCGGAGTCGTGCAGGATCCGGGACGCGGTGTCCGCGCCCTCGGGGGACTCGAACTTCCAGACGGTGAACGTCGCCATCGTTCTTCTCCTCGTCAGCTGAGCAGCTTGGCCTTGGCAGCGGCGAACTCGGCGTCGCTCAGCACGCCCGAGGCGTGGAGCTGACCGAGCCGCTCGAGCTGGCCGAGCAGGTCGTCCTGCGGGGCCGCCACGGGGGCGGCCGGCGCGGGCTGGGCGTACTGGGCCGCGGCCTGCTGGGCCGCCGCCTCGATGCGAGCCTGCTCCTGCGCGGCCTCGGCCTGCTGGGCCTCCCACGACTGCTGAGCACGGTTCGCCTGGTGACGCTGGACGGCACCCGCCGTCGCGGACGCGGTGCCCGCGATGACGGCGGTGCGGGCGGCGGTCCCGATGAGCCCGGGACGACCGAAACGACGGATGGGCATGCGGTTCTCCTGGTTCGGTGGCGGTGTCGGAGCGCTGCGTGAGGTGCGCGGACGGGCGGCTCAGTCCTCGACGAGCGCCAGGTCGGCGACCTCGTTGACGACCACGGCGGGGACGCGCTCGCTGAGCAGCACGACGCCGTCGGCAGCGCCGGTCGCCGCGACCAGGCCGCGGGCCCACGTGTGCTCGACGACGAGCACGAGGGCCGACGTGCCCGGCGCGAGGCCGGCCGCGACGTGGTCGAGGTCCTCCTCGCCCGCGAGGCCGGCCCCGGTGAGCTCGACGTCGGTGATCTCCAGCTCGTCGCCGAGGTCGGTCACCTCGACGACCTCGACGTCGCCGGACTCCGAGCGCCGGACGACCGCGAGGTCGAGGAGCGTGACGGTGCCCTCCGCGAGCACCTCGAGGACGGAGGCCTGCACCTCGACCAGGATGCGGTCGGTCGGGAACGCGACCGCGACGATCTCGACCGGGCCGAAGGTGGACGTTGCCATGGACGGTGCTCCTGGGTCTGTGATGGACACGGACGACGGTGCGGGCACGAGGCCGAGGCCGGCACCCGAGCAGGCGCGGGTCAGCGCGCGGCGCGCTCGGCCTCGTCGCCGTGGACCACGAGCGCCCACAGGACGAACACGTCGAGCACGATGGTGATGAGCGACCACCACGGGGTCACCTGGAGCGTCGTGAACTGGGCGATCGCGTTGAGGACGACCAGGACGATCGCGACCATGCGCGCCCAGCCCTTGCCCGAGAGCAGCGCGAAGCCGGTGAGGATCAGCAGCACCCCGATCACGAGGTGGATCCAGCCCCACGTCGAGACGTCGAGGACGACGATGCCTGCGTCGGTGACGCCCACGAGGCTGTTGGGGGAGAAGACGGCGACCAGCCCGCTGATCGCGTTGAAGAAGCCGATCGTCACCAGGACGATCCCCGCGAACCAGACCCATCCGACCCATGCCGAGACCTGCGACGAGCGTGCCATGCGAGTCCTCCTGAGGTGCCGACCGGAATCGGTGCGAGACGAGCGGACGAGCGTGCGCGTCGATCGTGGCACCGGTCACGGGGTTCGGCATCCGGAAGCGACGGCGCGCCCGCCCGGGCGCCCCGCACGGGCGCCACTAGGTTCGGGGCATGACGACGCCGACCCCCGCCGAGGACCCGTGGGCGGACGTGCCGGACGCCGGCACGCGCCCCGTCCAGCACGACTCGCGGCGACCGCCCCGCTGGGTCCCGCGCGCGCTCGCGATGGCCGTCGTCGCGGTCTTCGTCGGCGTCTTCGCGTGGTACGCGCTCGGCCAGCTCAAGGCGCTCGGCGTCAACATCCTCATCGCGTTCTTCGTCGCGCTCGCGCTCGAGCCGATCGTCGTGTGGCTCGTGCGGCACGGCTGGCGCCGTGGCGCGGCGGCGGCCGTGGCCCTGCTCGGGTCGCTCCTGACGATCCTCGTCGTCCTCGCGCTCTTCGGGAACCTCTTCGTCCAGCAGCTCGTCCAGCTCGTCCAGTCGCTCCCTGCCCTGTACGCGAGCATCCAGGACTTCGTCGCGGACCGCTTCGACGTGGTCATCCCCGACTCGGACGACCTCCTCAGGCAGGTCATCAACGACTTCGGCGACGACGTCGCCTCGGGCGCCCTCGTCGTCACCACGACCATCGTCGGCGGGATCTTCGCCTCGCTGACGATCATGCTCGTCACGTACTACCTGCTCGCGGCCGGGCCCAAGTTCCGGGCGGCCGTGTGCCGCTGGCTCACGCCCAACCGCCAGGAGGAGGTGCTGCGGCTGTGGGAGATCACGCAGGTCAAGGTCTCCGACTTCATCAACTCGCGCATCGTCCTCGCGGCGCTGTCGAGCGTGTTCACGTTCGTGTTCCTGCTGATCCTGCAGACGCCCTACGCCCTCCCCCTCGCGGTGTTCACCGGCGTCGTCTCGCAGTTCGTGCCCACGATCGGCACGTACATCGGCGGCGCGCTCCCCGTCGCGGTCGCGCTCACGTCCCAGGGCCTGCCGCAGGCGCTCGGCGTGCTCGCGTTCATCATCGGGTACCAGCAGCTCGAGAACCTGTACTTCTCGCCCAAGGTCTCCGCCCGAGCGCTGGAGATGAACCCGGCGGTGAGCTTCGTCGTCGTGCTCGCGTTCGGCGCGGTCTTCGGCGCGCTGGGCGCGTTCCTCGCGCTGCCCATCGCCGCGACGATCCAGGCGGTCGCGAACACCTACCTCCAGCGGCACGAGCTCATCGAGTCCCACATGCTCCACGACCCCGACGCGGAGGGGCACCACCCCCACGGCCGGGGCAAGGGGCGGGACGGGGACGGCGGGACGGCGCGCCGCCGGCGCAAGAACCGGGAGGCCGCTCTCGAGGCCGAGCGCACGGTCGACGAGCGCCACGCCGAGGGCATCGAGTAGCGCCTCCCGGCCGGGACCCGGCAGGTCAGGGGACGGGCACGCCGGCGTGGACGAGCGCGGCGTCGACGCTGGGGACGACGCGCCCGCCGTCGACCAGGCCGCGGAACCAGCTCGACGCGCTCGCCCCCTCGCGCGCCGCGTCGGGGACCCGGACCAGGTACAGCGCGGCGCCCGCGCTCGCGAGCTGGTGGTCCAGGTCCGCGAGACCGTCGAGGACGGTGGACGTCACGAGCCGCTGCGACTCCATCTCGAGCGCCACGACGCGCGGGACGGGGCGTTCCGACCGCGCCCGGGTCAGGACGGCCTCGACCGTGGGCCGTGTGTTCGCCGTGTACAGGCCGCCCTCCAGGTGCAGGACCAGCGCGCCCGGCGCCCGGGAGGACCCGGCCCGGTCCGCGTAGGTCCACCCCCCGTCGGGCGAGCGCGCGAGCTCGACGGCGCGCGGCCGGTCGGCCTCGCGGAGCACCAGGAGCAGCGTCATCACGACCCCGACGCCGACCGCCGGGAGCAGCCCCGCCACGAGGCCGATCGCGGCCGTGACCGCCGCGCACGCGAACTCGACCCGGTTGATGCGCCAGAGCTCCACGAACTCGCCGACCTGGATGAGGCTCACCGTCGCCACGACGACCATCGCTCCGAGCGTCGCCTGCGGCAGGTCGTCGAGCACGGGCGCGAGGAAGAGCGCGACCAGCACGGCGAGCGCCACCGTCACGAGCCCCGAGGCCTGCGTCCGCGCACCCGCGCGCAGGCTCACCGCGGTCTGCGAGAACCCGCCCGCGGGCGGCATCGCCCGGAAGAACGCCCCGGCGACCGCCGCCAGGCCGTTCGCGAGGAGCTCGGCGTCGGGGTCGATCTGCGGCTCGTCGGGACGCCGGACGCCGCGCCCGACCGACACGGTCTCGAGGAACGCCATGACCGCGATGGCGGCGGCCCCGGGGAGCATCGGGCCCACGAGCGACAGGTCGGGCAGGACGGGGAGGGGCAGGCCGGAGGGGACCGGGTCGATCACCGCGACGCCGGACCGGTCGATCCCGGCGAGCGCGACGAGGAGGATGCCCGCCGCCACGACGACGAGCGGGGCGGGGACGCGCGGCGCGAGCCGCCCGAGCAGGACGAGCACGGCGATGCTCCCGACCGCCAGCAGGACCGTCGGCAGGTTCGCGTCGCCCACGCGGGACAGCGCGGAGCCGAGCACCTCGAAGAACCCGGTCGCGTCCGGGTCGGCGGGCACGCCCAGCAGCTTGGGGAGCTGGCCGACCGCGACCGTCGCCCCGACGCCCGCCTTGATCCCGACGAGCACGGCGCGCGAGATGTTCTCGACGAGGGACCCGAGGCGCAGCACGCGGGCGAGGACGAGGAGCGCCCCCACGAGGAGCGCGAGCGTGCAGACCGCGCGCGCCGGGTCGTCGCTCCCTGCTGCGACCCCTGCCGCGAGCAGCGTGGACGCCGAGAGGGTGGCGATGGTCGACGTCGTGCTCATGCTCAGGGCGCGCGACCCCCCGAGCAGCGCGTACACGACCATCGGGACCATGCACGTGTACAGGCCGAACTCGACGGGCAGGCCGGCGATCGTCGCGTACGCCATGGCCTGCGGCACGACGACCGCGCCCGCAGAGAGACCCGCGACGACGTCGCGCCGCGCCCACCCGCGGCGGTAGCCGCGCAGGGTCGGCAGCAGGGCCAGCGGGGCCCGCTCCACGTCCCCGCGGTCGCGCGCCGCGGCGTCGGCGGTCACGCGTCCCCGGGCGGGAAGACGCGCGTCCAGTCGTCGCGCACGCTCACGACGGTGAACGCGTGCTCCGCGGCGGCGGCGAGCGCCTGCTCGGCGCCGGCGTCGTAGGGCGCGTCCCCGCGGCCGGAGTCGTCGTCGTGGTGCACCAGGAGGCTGAGGCTGCGCGGGTTGCCCTGGACGAACCGGAGCATGTCCACGTCGCCGTTCGAGTTCCCGGCGGCCAGGACGGGGCGCCGGCCGACGCGCGACCAGATGCGCACCGGCTTGAGCGGCCCGTCGTCCAGGTAGTCGAACGCGGTGCCGTAGCGCACCTGGTTCGTGCCCGCGTCGTAGGTGAGCCCGAGCGCCGACCCGACGACGCGCTCCGGGGGGATGCCGTAGCAGTCGAGCGTCATGGGCCGCATGAAGTCGCGGTCGCCCCCGGACACGACGTAGCACGTGAAGCCGTGCGCCTCGAGGTGGCGCAGCAGCTCCACCATCGGCTGGTAGACGGCGTCCGCGTACGGGCGCCCGAGCGTCAGGTGCTTCGCCCGCGCGTAGAACGACGCGACGGCCGCGTGGTAGTCCTCCACGCTCTCGTGAGCCGTGGACGCGAGGATCGCGCCGACCATGACCTTCAGGTCGGTGTCGTCCCCCGCGTAGTGCTTGTCCACGGCGGCGCCCAGCCACGCCAGGTCGCCGGTGACCGCCGCGCGGTACGGCTGGCGGTCCGCGAGCGACGGGTCCGCCTCCGCGGCGGCCTTCCACTGCTCCACGATGAAGTGGAGCTGCGTGGGCATGGGCTTCTCCGTCCAGAGCGTGCCGTCGTTGTCGAAGACGGCGACGCGCTCCTCCGGGCGCAGCGCGTCCGGGCCGACGGCCACCGCCTCGACGAACGCGAGGATCGCGTCGCGGGCGGGGCCGTCGGCCCAGGACGGCAGGGGTCGGCTCATCGCGGGTCCGTCAGTCGCTCGCCAGCTTGGCCGCGAACTCCTTCTCGACGTCGACGTAGTGGTCGTCGGCGACGTCGTACACGACCTTGACGATCTCTCCTCCGGTGAAGGCGAAGCCGTGCTCGTACTCCCGGGAGACGATGTCGCCGCTGTCGTACCCGACGGACAGACCCTCGCCCGTGAGCGCGTACCGGCCGAGCTGGGTCCGGATCTCTGTCGACCCGACGGCCTCGTCGTCGACGTAGAGCGTCAGGGTGCCGAACGCCTCGCCGTGCTCGCCGTTGCGCTCCTTCTCGAACCCGACGCCCACGACGTGCCGGCCCGACGTGGGCACGGGCGCAGAGAGCTTCTGCTCCGGCGGGATGCCCAGGAAGTTGTACACGTAGGTGAGCTGGCCGCCCTTGACGAACATCGTGTACCCGCCGAACCGCGACCCCTGGGCGACGATCACGCCCTGGCTCTCCTCGGTGAGCTCGACCTCGGCGAGGATCTTGAAGGACACCTGCTGCGTGCGTGCCGCGAGCTGCTCCTGCACCTCGGTGGTGTGCGGGTAGTAGGTGTAGCGCCCGTCGACCGGGACGGGCAGGTGGTACTCGAGCTTGACGAAGTCCGCGACACCGAGGTCGTTGAGCGGGAGCACCTGGTACTTCTCCGCCTCCGAGAACCAGAGGTCGACGAGCTCCTTGAGCTTCTCCGGGTGCTGGTCGGCCAGGTCGTGCGCCTCGGCACGGTCGGTGTCCGTGTGGAAGAGCTGCCACCGGTCCTGGTCGAAGTGCCCCAGCCCGAGCGGCACCGGGCCGTGCTCGGCCACGGCCTTCCACCCGCGGTGCCAGATGCCTCGCGTGCCGAGCATCTCGTAGTACTGGGTCTCCTTCGCGGTCGGCACGTCGGCCGCGTCGAACGAGTAGTTCATCGCGACGCCGGGCAGCGGCGTCTGCGCGACCCCGTCCACGACCTCCGGCATCTCGACGCCGCACGCCGCCAGGACGGTCGGCACGATGTCGGTGCAGTGGTGGTACTGGTCGCGCACCTCCCCGCGCGCCGTGATGCGCGCGGGCCAGTGGATGACGAGCGGGTCCGCGGAGCCGCCCGCGTACGAGTAGCGCTTGAACATCCGGAACGGGGTGGAGAAGGCCGCCGCCCAGCCCGTCGGATAGTGGTTGTACGCCTCCGGACCACCCAGCTTGTCGATCATCGCGAGGTTCTGCTCGATGTCCTCGGGATAGTCGTTGAAGAACAGGTTCTCGTTGATCGAGCCGTTGGGGCTGCCCTCTCCGGACGCGCCGTTGTCCGCCGCGTAGATGATGAGCGTGTTGTCGAGCTGGCCCGACTCCTCGAGGTAGTCGATGATCCGCCCGACCTGCGCGTCGGTGTACTCGCTGAACCCCGCGTACACCTCGGCCGTGCGGCTGAAGAGGGCCTTCTCGGCGTCGTCGAGCTCGTCCCACGGGCGGACGGCGTCACCCTCGCTGAACGTCCCCGGGGTCATCGGGTTGAGCTCGGTCAACTCGGTGCCCTCGGGCAGGATGCCGCGCTCGATCATGCGCGGGAGCACCCACTCGCGGTACGCCTCGTAGCCGTCGTCGAACTTCCCCTTGTACCTGTCGATGTACTCCTGCGGCGCATGGTGCGGCGCGTGGTTGGCGCCCGGGCAGAACCAGAGGTACCAGGGCTTGTCGGGCATCGACTGCTTCGAGTCGCGCAGCATGCGCAGCGCCTGGTCGGCGAGGTCCTGCGAGAGGTGGTACCCCTCCTCGGGCAGGTACGGCTGGTCGATGTAGTGGTTGTCGACCGCGAGGTCGGGGTACCACTGGTTCGTCTCGCCACCGACGAACCCGTAGAACCGGTCGAAGCCGTGGCCCAGCGGCCACTCGGACCGGTTCGACCCGGAGGCGATCGCGTTGACCGGCACGTTGTGGTTCTTGCCGACCCAGAACGTCGACCACCCGGCGTCGCGCAGCACGCGGGCGACCGAGGCGTTCGAGGCGGGGATGTGCCCGTTGTAGCCAGGGAAGCCGGTCGCGCTCTCGGAGATGGTCGCGTACCCGTTCTGGTGGTGGGTACGGCCCGTGAGGAACGTCGAGCGCGTCGGGGAGCAGAGCGCGGTCGTGTGCCACTGGGAGTACGTCAGGCCGTTCGCGGCGAGGCGGTCGAGCGTCGGCATCTGGATGCGGCCCCCGTAGGGCGACCAGGCCGCGAGGCCCGTGTCGTCGAAGAGGATGACGAGCACGTTCGGCGCGCCGTCGGGCGCCTTCGTCTCCTCGTACGCCCCCCCAGTCGGGCGTCGAGTCGCGGACGTCGACCTTGATCTCGCCTCGGAACTCTCTGGGGGCCATCGCTGCACTCCTTCGGTTCTCCCGCCCTGTCGGCAGACCACGAGCGGATCGGTGGGGATGTCGAGCTGTCGGTGCGGTCCGTTCAGAGCGCAGCGATGCCGTCGCCCAGCATCTTGGCGCCCAGGACGAGCAGGAGGACGGCCATGACGACCGCGTTGTTGTGGATCATCCAGGCCTTGAGCTCGTCGAGCATCGCGGCGGCGCGTGACCCCATGAACAGGTAGATGAAGACCGGCGCCGCGACGCCGAGGCTCGCGACCAGGGCGAACACGACGGACGCGACCACCTGGGCGTTCGTGTCGTCGGGAGCGGCCGACGCGATCGCCGCCCCGCCGGAGACGACGAGCAGCAGGTTCTTCGGGTTGACCGCGCCGAGCAGGACCGCGAGCCCCGCGGCCTTGACGGGCGTGAACGCGTCGATCGCGGCCATCCACTTCGGCGCCGGCGGTTCGACCCCGGCCCGCGGACGGCCGCGCCACTGCTTCACCGCCAGGAGCAGCAGCAGGACGCCCAGCACGATCTTGAGGATCGCGGCCCACAGCGGCGGGCCCTCGTCGTCCGGCGTCGCGGCCCCGGCGAGCGTCGCGACGAGCAGCGTCACCGCGCCGACCGCGACGAACCAGCCGACGAGGAACGAGAACGCGTTCGCCTTGGCGCGCCCGCTCACGAGCATGAGCACGACCGCGACGATCGGCAGCGGGCTGATGAGCACGCCCACCGCGACGGGGAGGGACTGACCGATCGCCGCGCCCATGGGCGGCCTCCTTCGTGGTCCGGTCCCGGGGCGGGACGACGGGGACTGCGCGGGCTACGGCTCGGGTGCCGGGGCGTACGTGCGGGTGAGGTGCCCGACGGCGGCGCGCGTCGCCGTCGGGCACCTCACCCGGGACGGACCGCTCAGGCGTTCTCGTCGAAGGCCGCGCGGAGCTTGGCCTCCTCGTCCGCGGACAGGTTCGTCTGGATGAGCTCGCCGTGGACGCCCTCGGCCTGGAGCGCCTCGTGCACGCGGTCGATCACCGCGCCCGACGTGAGCGCGAACAGCGCCGACGTGCCCGGGGTGACCTTGCTGCGCACGGAGTCGATGAAGTCGTCGTCGATGCCGACGTCGGTCAGCGCTCCCGCGATCGCGCCGGACGCCGCGCCGATCGCCGCACCGAGCAGCGGGACGAAGAAGAGGAGGCCGAACAGCAGGCCCCAGAACGTGCCGCCGAGCGCGCCGACCGCCGTCGTGCTGTTGCCCTGCCGTGTCTTCGGCTTCTTCTTGCCCTCCTCCCAGGACACGATCGCCGCGTCCTGGACCTGGATGAGCTCCTGCTTCTGGAGCGCCAGCAGCGCGTCCTCGGCGCGTTGCGCGCCCTCGGGGGTGTCGAACTTCCACACGGTGAGCGTTGCCACGTCAGACCTCTCGTTCCGTTCGTACGTACGACGGGAGCGCGGCGCTGCGCCCCGGGACGCGTCGAACGTATCCCCGGGCGCCCGGTTGCGCGCGTCGAGCGTCGGCGGCTCCGGTGGCGGTCCTCCGAGAGGCCGGGATGATCGGTCACGGAACGTCGTCGAGCGCGTGGAGGCTGGTCATGGCGGGACCCGGGAGCACGACGGGGCGACCCTCCGGTGGCACTTCCCCGGGTCGCGGCGCCGCACGCACCGCCCGGGCGCCGCTCCTCTTCGGATCGCTGCGCGGGTACCAGAAGGCGTGGCTCCAGGGCGACTTCGTCGCAGGGCTCACGGTGTGGGCGGTGCTCGTGCCCGAGTCGCTCGCCTACGCGACGATCGCGGGCGTCTCGCCCGTCGTCGGCCTGTACGCCGCCGCACCGTCGCTGATCCTCTACGCGGCGTTCGGCAGCTCGCGCCACCTCGTCGTCGGGCCCATGTCCGCGACCGCCGCGCTGTCCGCCGGGGTCGTCGCGGTGTTCGCGCCCGGGGACGCGGCGTTCTTCACCGCGCTCACGACGGGCGTCGCGCTCGTCACCGGCCTCCTGTGCCTCGTCGCGGGGATCGCCCGGCTCGGGTTCGTGGCGTCGTTCATCTCCGAGCCCGTGCTCAAGGGCTTCATCGTCGGCATGGCCCTGGTCATCATCATCGGTCAGGTCCCGGCGCTGCTCGGCGTGGAGAAGGGGGACGGCAACTTCTTCGAGAAGGCGTGGGCGATCCTCACCGAGCTCGGCACGGCGAACGGCCCCACCGTGGTGCTCGGCCTGGGCACGCTCGCCGCGCTCCTCGCGATCAAGCGGTGGGCGCCCAGGGTCCCCGGCTCGCTCGTCGCGGTCGTCATCGGGATCGTCGCGATCCTCGCGTTCTCGCTCGACGACGACGGCGTCGAGATCGTCGGGCCGATCGACGCGGGGCTCCCCGCGCTCGGCTTCCCGGACATGGACTGGGGCGACTACACCGCCCTCGTCGGACCCTGCGCCGGCGTGATGCTCGTCGGGTTCGCCGAGGCGCTGGGGGCCGCCAAGACGTACGCCGCGCGCGAGGGCTACGACATCGACGCCAACCGCGAGCTGATCGGCATGGGTGCCGCCAACCTCGGGTCGGGACTCGCGTCGGGGATGGTCGTCAACGGCAGCCTCTCGAAGACGGCGGTCAACGGCGGGGCGGGCGCCAAGAGCCAGGTCTCCGGGCTCACCGCCGCGGTCCTCGTGGTCCTCACGCTGCTGTTCCTCACGCCCGTCTTCGAGTCGCTGCCGGAGGCGACGCTCGCCGCGGTCGTCATCGCGGCGGTGATCGAGCTCGTCGACGTCCGCGCGCTGCGCCGCCTCTACGGCCTGCGGACCCCGACCATGCGCCGCCTGTACGGCAACGCGGCACGCAGCGACTTCTACGCTGCCGCGGCCGCCACGCTCGGCGTGCTCGTCTTCGACACCCTGCCCGGCCTCGTCATCGGAGTCGTGCTGTCGCTCCTCCTGCTGCTCGCCCGCGCGTCCCGGCCGCACGTCGCGGTCCTCGTGCGCTCCGCGCACGGCGTGTGGGTCGACGGCGACCGGCGCGCCGTGCTCCAGAAGGACGGCGGGACGTCCGTCCCCGGCGTGCTCGTCGTGCGGCCCGAGTCCGGGCTGTTCTTCGCCAACGCCGACGCCGTCCGCAACCACGTGCGCGACCTCGTCGCCGCCTCGTCGCCGCGCCTCGTGGTGCTCGACACCGAGACCGTCCCGTTCATCGACGTCGACGCCGCCGAGATGCTCGCGACGCTGCGCACCGACCTCGACCGGCTCGGCGCGAGGCTCGTCCTCGCGCGCAACGTCGGCCAGGTCCGCGACGAGCTGCGCGCCGCCGTCGAGCGCGACGAGCGCCCGCCCGTCTACGCCGACGTCGACGCCGCGATCGAGGCCGAGAGCGGCGACACCGCCCGGACGGCGGGCTCCACGACGGGTACCGACGCGTGAGCTCGTCCGGGGACCGGTCGTGCCCCCGCGCAGGACCGGGCCTCCTCTCGCCGTCGCACGGCGGGTGAACCGCGGTAGGGTCGAAGGGTCGAGTCTGGACCTGGCTCCTCATGCACCGGAGACCCGGAGGCCAGAATGTCCGTCGACGACCATGCCATCGAGCAAGCCCTCGCGCGGGGAGCGCACCAGCAGATCGGCCAGTACCGCCTCGACCTGAGCACGGGTGTGTGGTGGTGGTCGCCCGAGACGTACCGCCTGCACGGCTTCGAGCCGGGCGACGTCGTGCCGACGACCGACCTCGTCCTCGCGCACAAGCACCCGGACGACCGCGAGCGGGTCCGGCAGGTCCTCGACGAGGCACGAGTCACCGGCGAACCGTTCTCGAGCGTGCACCGGATCATGGACGCCCACGGCGGCGAACGCTTCCTCGTCGTGGTCGGCCAGGGCCGTCGCGACCGCGAGACCGGCGAGGTCACCGAGCTCGTCGGGTACTTCGTGGACGTGACGCGGACCGTCACCGACAGCGCCCAGGAGCGCGCGCGGCACGACATCGCCGCCGCCGCGGAGACCCGCGGGACGATCGAGCAGGCGAAGGGCGTCGTCGTGGCCGCCTACGGCGTGCACCCCGACGAGGCGTTCACCCGCCTCAAGCGCGCGTCCAACAACCGCAACGTGCCGCTGCGCGAGCTCGCCCGGCTCGTCGTGCAGGAGGGCATGCAGGGCGGCCCCGACAGCGTCGAGCACGTCGAGGCACTCCTGCGGTAGCGCGGACGGCTGCCCCTCTGCCTGTCGGAGGCCGCCGTCGCGATCAGCCCTTGGCCGTGGCCTCGCGGATCCGCTTCTGCTCCTGGCGGCGGTCCCACCAGCGCGTGAGCACGAGCCAGCCGAGGAGCCAGCCGCCGAGCGCGCCGATCAGCCAGACGACGACCGTGACGCCGATCCACGTGGACGCGCCCGAGATCTCGAGGCCGTCCCCGATGAGGGTCGCGACCCAGAGCGCGAGGAACGTCGACACGAGGCCGATCCCGCCCAGGATCGCCGACGCGTACTTGCGCGCCACGTTGAACACGAACGGCGCGAGGATCGCCTGGGCCACCGCGAAGATCAGCACGGCGACGACGAAGCCTGAGGAGTGCACGGTGACGCCGTCGAACAGGCTCGAGGCGACGAGGAGGCCCACAGCGGCGAGGACCACGTTGATCGCGAAGCTCAGCAGGAAGCGGATCATGCCGTAACGGTCCCGCCGCCGGTCAGGTTCCGCAACCGCAGGCGTGCGCGCCTCCTGGCCCGCCGAGGCGCCGTGACCTCGCGCAGGGTAGAACCGTGGTTGGCCGAGGTAGAACCGTGGTCGCGCGAGGTAGAACCGTGGTTCTTGTGCTCGACGGCGTGTGGCTGGGTGGGGTGGGCGCCGCACCGCCGCGCCCGGGTCAGACGCGGCCCGGGGTCCGGGTGCCGCGACGGCGGACGTCGGCCATGAGCGCGCCGGTCCCGGCGAGCAGGACGGCGAGGACCGCGAACGCGCCGACGCTCGCGCCGGTCGGCGGGAGGCTGCCCCCGCCGGTGGCGCGGAACGCGTTGGTCACGGTCACGTCGGCCTCGGCGTCGTCGCCCGTCGGGACGGTGAACGCGTCGGACGTCGGCGTGGCATCGTCGGGGTCGACCGTCACGTCGGTTCCGGCGACCGCGAGCGTCACGGCCTCGGCGTCGCCCGCGTCGGTCTCCGCGAGCGAGCACACGGCACCCTGAGGGACCTGCTCGTAGACGGCGGTCCAGTCGTCGTCGGCCGAGAGGGTGCGCTCGGCGCCGCCCGGGATCACGACGTCCGTCGTGACGCCGTCGACGTCCCACGTGCACGCGAGCGTGACGACGAACTCGTCGCCGCGGTGCTGTGACGCGCCCGGCCCGGCGAGGGCCTTCGTCACGACGACCCGGCCGACGTCGAACGTGTTCGTCACCGTCACCCGGGCGGGGTCGGGACCGATGGTGGCCGCGCCGGGCTCGCCGCCCTCGACCGACGCGGAGACCGTCGTCGCGGACGCGCCGCCCGTCGCCGTCTCCGTGACGACGCACTCGGCGCCGACCGGCAGGCCGTCGTAGACGGCGACCTCGCCCCCGGAGATCGTGCGCTCCGCGCCGCCGGGGACCTCGATGGGCTCGCCCAGGAACGTGCAGGCCGCGCTCACCGTGAACGGCCCGGCGCCGAACGCCTCTGCGCCGTCGCCGCCCACGACCTTGGTGACCTCGAGCGACCCGGCGTCGTAGGTGTTGGTCACGACCGCCTCGACCGGGTCGAGGGCGCTCGACGTCCCCGTGATGACCACGGGGTTCGGCGCGTAGGCCACCCCGGTCGCACCGCCGGTCTCCGTCTCCGTGACGGTGCAGGTGTCACCGTCCTGGAGCCCGAAGTAGAGCGCGGGAAACCCGGGCCCGAACCGCCGGTCGGGGCCGCCCGGGATGAAGGTCACCGGGACGCCCTGGGAGGTGGTGCACTCCAGCGTCACCGCGTAGGGGAACTCGTCGAACGGCACCGCCGCCAGGTACTCCTCGAGCTGCTCCAGCAGCTCCAGCAGCGTCTCCGGGTCGACGGGGCCGTCGGGCACCTCGGGCAACGGCGGCAGGTCCGGCATCGGGGGCGCGAAGCCCGCGGCGTCACCGTCGACGACCTTCCGCACCACGAGCGGGGCCGTGGTGAACGTGTTCTCCACGGCGACGGTCACGGTCGTGGGCTCGCCGCCGTCCGCGGGAGGCACGACGATGCCCTCGACGCTCGTGCCGTCGACGGGCTCACCGCCGTCGACCGTGATCTGCGTCGACGAGGCGCCGAAGTCGTCCGACTCCGTGAGCGAGCACACCGACCCGACCGGCAGGCCGTCGTAGACGACGCTCGCGCCGCCGTCTACCTCGCGGACCGCGCCCCCCGGGATGGTCAGGGCCACGTCCTGGTAGACGCACTCGAGCGTGAACGCGAACGGCCCGGGACCGTAGAGCGCGCCGAGCCCGGCGAGCTCCTTGTCGACCTGGATCGAGCCGACGTCGAACGTGTTGGTGACCACCACGTTCGCGACGTCCCCGCCGCCGACCGTGACGGAGTCGGGGACGACGACGGAGCCGGTCGCCCCGGCGTCGTCGACCTCCTCGATGTCGCACACGGCCCCGGTCGGCAGGTTCGCGATCTGCGCGTCGAGCGGCCCGGCGCCGCCGAGCACGACCTGGCTGTCGTAGACCGTGCGCGGCTCGCCGGGCCCGTCGCCGTCGTCGTCGTACGTGCACACGACGGTGATCGTGAACGGGCCCTGCCCGTACGCGGGCCCGCCCGCGCCGTCCACGACCTTCTGCAGGCCGATCGCGCCGACGTCGTAGGTGTTGGTGAGCGTGACGTCGTTGGTGCTCGAGCCGGCCACGTCCCCGACGAGCCCGAGCTCCGTCGCCGGGCCGGCGGTGGTCACGGGGTGCCCCGGCAGGCCCTGGTCGACGGTGATCGTCACCGACGACGCGTTCCCCGTCCCGGTCTCCGTGACGGTGCACTGCGAGCCGACGGGCAGCTCGTCGAGCTCGACGGTCTCGCCGTCCTCGATCGTGAGCACCATGGGGTCGTCGGGGCCGTAGCCCGCGGCGTAGACGGGCTCGCCGAGGAACGTGCAGTCGACCGTCACCTCGAACGGGCCGAAGGGCACCGGTGTGCCGTCCTCGTCGACCGCGTCGGTGACGACCTCCTTGTCGATGACGAGGCCGGCCCAGTCGTACCAGTTCACGGCCTCGATGCCGACGGGCTCCTCCGGGTCCTCGCTGTCGATCGTCACCGTCTGCGGGGCCAGGACGAGGCGCGTCTGGCCGTCGCTCCCGTCCTCCGTGACGGTGCACTCGGCGCCGTACGGGAGGTCCGGCACGATCGTCGGGGTCCCAGGCGTCACCGTGATGGGGATGGGGTCGAGGGCTGTCTCGACCCACGTGCCCACGGCGGACGTGCACTCGACCGTCATCGCGAACGACTCCGGGGCGTACTCCTGCGCGTCGCCCGCGACCGCCTTGTTCACCTGGAGCGCGCCGCTCGCGGTGGCGACGCCCACCTTGGTGCCCTCCGTGGACAGCATGTTGAACTCGACACCCTGCGGCGTGACGCCGACGCCGGACGCGGCCGCGGAGTTCCAGGCGATGGACCGGTCACCGGCCTCGGGGACCTCGGGCGGCGTCGTGGTGGTGCCCTCCAGGGCGATGGACTGCCCGGGCCGGAAGGGGTTGCCGTCAGCCATCTGCACCACGGCCTTGAGCGCGGTGATCTGTCGGTAGGTCTCCTCGCTCGTGTCGGCGGTGAGCTCCGCCCAGCCCGTCGTCGGGTCTCCGACCGGGCACGGCTCGTTGAGCGGGTCGGCGAGGTCGTCCGCGCAGTAGTCGTCGACGACCGAGTAGTAGAAGGTCGTCGTGCTGCCCGCGGGGGCGTTGACGAGCTGCGGCGGCGGGTCGTCGGTGAGGATCGGGGTCCACTGCGAACCTCGCTCCGACGTCGAGGTGGGGTCGGACCCGGTGTCGCCCGGCGTGGGCAGCCGGTCGTAGAAGACCACCTTGTCGATCGGGAGGTTGCCGACGTTGTCGACCCGGATGCGCCAGGTCTCGTCGTGGCCGGGGATGATGACGGGGGTGCACGGGTAGGCGTAGAAGCCGGACGCGTCCGGCTGGCACTCGAGGTCCGGGTCCACGTTGGGTTCCGGTGCGACGAAGACGTCGAGCTGGTCGTCGTCGGTCGCCTTGACGTACTTGGACTGGGCCAGTGCCGCGGCGGGGATGGTCGTGACGTCGGCGTCGGCCTCGCACGCGCCGGTCTCCTCGTTCAGCCGGGTGACGCACTCGTCCCAGGGACGGTCCCCCGTGACCCCGGCCGTGTTGTTCACCGTGGTGCCGGCGTCGAGCGTGACGCGGAACTGCACGAGCACCGTGATCGTGTACGTCTGGTCCACCTCCAGCACGGTGCCCTCCGGGAACGTGAACGTCAGCCCGGCGAGGTTGCCCTCCTGCTCGACCGTCACCTCGCCGGGGTCCGTGGGCATGGCCGGGCCCGTCGGGTCCTCCGGCGTCCTCTCGCCGTCCTCCAGCGCGTACGAGTAGTGCTCGGCCACGCCGTCCGCCAGTCGGAGCTGCGGACCGTCCGGGTCGGCGGGCATCGGGTCGTCCAGGACGATCGGGTCGACGATCGCCCGGTCGCCCGTGTTGGTCACGGCGATGTGCATCGGGACGACGGCGTCCGGAGAGCTCGTGCCGCCCGTGACGTCACCGTCGAAGTCCTTGACGATCTCGACGCCGTTGGACGCGTGCTGGTAGAGCATCGAGGCGGCCGCGTCGTCGTCGTCCGAGACGGGCACCACCTCACCGGTGCCCGGGTCGACGACGAGGTCGGCACCGGTCACCGTGCCCTGCACGTCGTTGCTCGCGACGCCCGGGGCGTCCTCGCCCGGCGCCGGAGGGTTGGCCGCGAGGTCGGGCAGCACGGGCCCGCCCGTCCGCAGGTCGTCGCGGCGCAGGATCTGGATCGGGACCGGCTGCGTCGGGGTGGCGGGGTTCTCCCAGATCGCGCCGTCGGCGCGCGTGAACGTGAACCGGAGCCCCTGCACGTCCTCGGGGTCGACGCCGTCGGGGAGGGCGAACGTGCCGGACGGCTCGCCGAGCTGCCAGGCTCCGCCGGTCACCGTGACGCCGTCCGCGTCGCCCGTGAAGCTTCCGCCCGTGAAGACGTCCACCCGGACCTGGTCGATCGGCGTCACCAGAGCGGCCGACGGGTCGAAGCCGACGACGTCGTACTGGTTCCAGAACTGCGGCTCGTCGTCCGTCAGGACCATCTCCACGGCACGCGACGGGCCGAGAGGCTGCCCGGTGAGCGTCATGACGACCGGCGTGTCGGAGAGGTTCGCACCGTGGAACGGCTCCACCACCGAGGCGGGGCTGAAGGACTTCTCGACGGCCAGGTCGATGGACGCCGTCTGGAGCAGCATGTTCGCGTCGTCGTTCGCGAGACGGACGTCTCCGTCTGTGCCGCCCGGGTCGTTGATCGTCGCGGCGGACCCGTTGGGGACGGGGTTCTCGTCCACGACGATCACCCCGTCCTCGCCGTAGACCGGCTCGCCGGTGTACCGGTCGGCCTGCCGGAGCTGGAGCGTGAGAGCCATCGACCCCGACGCGCCCGCGAGGATCAGTCCGTCGTACGAGACCTCGATGCCGACGACGATCGTGAGCTCGGACGGCGGGAGCGCCTCGGCCTGCGCCTCCGTGAAGGTCGCCGTGCCGCCGGTCCCGTCCGTCAGGGTCACGGTGGTCGACGTCGCTCCCGCCGGCGGAGTGAGGTCGATCCCCGTGAGGGTGAACGTGTCGAACGGGTGCGTCCCCTCCGCCGTCTGCACGGTGCCGGAGCCTTGGTCGGCCGGGTCGACCAGCCGGAGCTGGTCCACCTTCGCCGCGGACGCGTTCGTGCCGGTGACGGTCACGGTCGTGGACGGGTAGAACTCCGCGGGCGTCGCGGGCGGCGGCACGGAGATCGGCCCGCCGGTCCAGTCCTTCGCCACCGTGACGTTGAGCGGCTGGTCGATGATGAGCACGTCGTCGAAGTCGGTGTTCGTGTAGTCCTCGCCCTCGAAGGTCGCCGTACCCCTCGCGGTGTCGCGGACCATGCCCGGGTCGTCCGGGAGGTTGTAGATCGTGCCGCTCGTCGAGCCGAGCGCGGGGCTGCCGTCGCTGCGCTTGTAGTCCCGGACCTGGAACGTGAGGTTCAGGTGGCGCCCGTCGGCCTGCGTCGACCGCGCGACGCCGTCGCCCGGCTGCGGCGCGAGCGGGTCGCTCGTGCCGCGGTTCGCGTTCTCCGAGTAGACGAGGCGGACCGACGTCGCGTCCTCCTGCTGGACCGGGGAGAGCGAGTAGCCGGGGAAGGACCCGTTGCACGGCGCGACGGCGGTGCACGGGGAGTCGGCCGGCTCGACCCACGCCCCGCCGATGAACAGCTCGACGCCGACGACGGCGTCGTACTGGATCAACGGGTCCACGCCGGAGTCGATCGCCTCGACCCGCACGAGGTCGAACGCCTCGTAGAACGAGGTGGCGATGGCCGGGTCGTCGGCCGCCACGGGGTCGGCTGTGTCGGAGATGACCATCGGGTCGACGCCGGAGAAGCCGTTGGTGGACCACGTGATCTGAGCGGTCACCTGGCCGTCGGAACGCGCGAGGACGCTCGGCGGGTCGCCCTCGAGGAACGTCTTGTCGACGAAGTCGAGGTCGCCCTCGCCGTCCACCGGGAACGGGTCGACGGTGTCGCAGCCCTCGGCCGGGGGCGTCGGGGCCACCGTGCCGGACGACGCGCTCGACGCGCCGCAGTTCTCGATCGGGTCGTCGCGGTCGGTCGGGCCGGTGTACTCGGCGACGAAGTTCGGCTGGAACGACGTTCCGGGCGGGAAGCCGTCACCCGTCGAGTCGTAGACGAACTGCACCCCCTGGGCGTCCGCGGGCAGGTCGCAGCTCACCGTGTCGGGACCGGTGAACGGCCCGCAGTCCGGGGCGGGGACCCACGCCGTGCCGTTCCAGTAGTTGATCGTCAGGGTCGAGTCCGCCGGCACGTCCGTGGTGCGCACCTCCGTGGGGGCGAAGTTCTCCGACCACTCGCCCGGCGTCGTCGGGTCCGTGGGGTCCGAGATCACCACCTGCTCGGCGTTGGTCGTCGAGCCGTCGGGGCCGAACGGCAGGAGCTGGGTGGGGAGCTGGACGATGACGGCCTGGCCCGGGATCGCGGGGATCGTCGACGGCGAGATGTTCTTGGTGGTGACCGTCGCGAGCCTGTCGACCAGGGTGACGAGGTCGGCGTCCGCCGTCGCGGGGTCGGCGCTGGGGACCTCGGCCTGCACCTGGTTCGGGTGGGTGACGTCCTCGATCTCCTGGTCGGGGTCCGTGTCGGCCGTGAACGGGATGCTCGCCGCACCGCCGGTGACGATGTCGCCGGTGAACTCGACGCTGAACCCGACGACGGCGCAGCCGGCGGGAGGATCGGGCAACGTGTTCGGCGCGGTGGCGGGGATCGGGTCGGTCGTCGTGCCGTCGGCGCACGCGAAGGTCACCGCCGCGGCGTCGGCGTTCGACGGCCACTGCACCCCTGCGCCCGCGCCGTCGGTGCCCCAGCCGGTGAACGTGATCGGGTCGGCGCCCTCGAACGGGTTCGGGGTGCCGGGCGCCGGCTCGGTGATGGTCAGCGAACCGACGGGCGTGCCCGTGTTCGTCGCACCGATGGTCACGGTCGTCGGGTCCCCGGCGCTCACCGTCGCCGGGGAGAAGCTCTTGCTCGCGGCGACGGAGTTGTCCGGCGGTGTGACGACGTACGTGTCGCTCGCCGTCGTCGGGTCGGACTGGCCCTCGGGGTGCGTCACGTACGACGACGTGTCGTTGGTGACCGTCGTCGGGTCGGTCAGGTCGCTGACGGCATCGCTCTGCTGGACGTCCAGCGGGATCGTCGCGGTGGCGCCGGGCTGGATGTCGCCGCTGAACGTGTACCGCAGGCCCTGGACCGTCGCCGGGTCCACGGAGTCGTCGAGCGGCTCCCACGAGTCCCCGTCCCAGTACTCCTCGGTGACCTCGGTGGCGTTCGGCGGCAGCGTGATGTCGCCGGTGCCCACGTACTCGAGGTAGGTGAACGGGCCCGGGTCGGCGGTCGGGTCCACCGGGTCCTGGATCACGAGGGTGTCGACCGGGTCGTTCGACGTGTTCGTCGAGCCGATGGTCATCGTCGCGGGAGTGCCGGGCGCCGCCAGGGCGCCCTCCGGCTCGATCGTCTTCGTCGTCGCGGAGTCGAGGACCAGGGGGACCACGGGCGCGATGTCGTCGGTCGCCTGCTGCTGCGGCGCGTTGTCCGAGACGACGGTCGCCGTGTTGGTGATCGGCACCCCGCTCGCAGAGTAGGGGATGCCCTCGGAGACGCGGGCGGTGACGAGGATCTGCACCTGGCCGCCGTTCGGCACGCTGTCCGCCGTGTAGGTCACGGTGTTCGAGGCCGTGTCGGCGTCGAGGTTCGGGTTGGTCGCGTTGCCCCCGCTCTGGATCGACGCGCTGACGAGCTCGACATTCTCCGGCAACGGGTCCGTCACCGTCGTCGGGACGCACGGGTCGGCGTTGGGGTCGGAGCAGGAGACCGTGACGACCCACTGGATCTGGTCACCCGGGCCGTACGGCCCGGTGCTGAGCTCCTGCTTCTGGATGCCCCACGAAGCTGCGGCCGCCGGCACGGTCGGCACCAGGACGAGCGGTAGCGCGAGGAGGAGCGACCCCAGGCTCGCCCACGTGCGCCGGAGGCGCCTCGACCGCCGTTCGGCCCGTCCCCGCGCACCTCGCGTCGTGCTGCCCGTCGTCTGCCCGTCCGCCATGCCGTCGCCCTCCGGTCACGCCGCGCCCCTGGCGCGCGCCGGTGCACGCCTCGTCGTCACGACCCTGACACAGCGCCTCCGCTTCGTCGCGGCGAACGGGACGGCCCGCCTGGCGCCCGGCACGACGACGCCCGCGCCGCCACGGGTGGGGCGCGGGCGTCGGTCGGCTCAGGGGGTGACGATCGCGAAGTCGGGGTCGCCGTGGTCGAGGACGGCGACGAGCCGGGCCAGCGCACCGGCGTCGCCGGTCACGTCGATGCCGGCCGCGGCGAGGTCGTCGGGCGTGACGGCACCGGTCGCGAGCGCCGGGAGCGCCGCGCGGGTCGTGGTGAGCGTCGCGTCGGCGTCGCCGCGCTGGGGGGCGGCGCTGTACGTCAGCACGCCGTTGCGCAACCACAGGCGGTAGCGCTCGTCGGCGTCGGTGAGCACGACGTCGATCGTCACCTTCTCGTCCCAGGCCCGCGGGCCGTCGACCTGGACGGCGAGCGCGTCGAAGAGCAGCGTCGGGGTCAGGGCGGCCAGCACGTCCGGCGCGGACGTCGCGGTCGGCGTGCCGAACGGCCCGTCGCGCAGCTCGGTCGCGCCCGAGAGGAAGAAGCTGCGCCACGTCCCGTTCTCCGCGCCGTAGCCGAGCTGCTCGTACGTGTCGGCGAGCAGCTCACGGGCGGCGGTGTGGTCGGGCTGGGCGAACACCACGTGGTTGAGCAGCTCGGCGACCCAGCGGAAGTCCCCGGCGTCGAACGCCGACTGCGCCGTCGAGACGACGGCGTCGGCCCCGCCGCCGAGGTCGACGTACCGCTTCGCTCGCTCCACTGGGGTGTGCTCCCACAGGTGCGCGGGGTTGCCGTCGAACCAGCCCATGTAGCGCTGGTAGATCGCCTTGACGTTGTGGCTCACGGACCCGTAGTAGCCACGGGCGTGCCACGCGTTCTCGAGCGCGGGGGGCAGCGTGATCTGCTCCGCGATCTCCGGACCGGTGAGCCCCTGGTTCAGCAGGCGCAGCGTCTGGTCGTGCAGGTAGGCGTAGAGGTCGCGCTGGAGCGACAGGTACTCGACGATCCGCTCCGTGCCCCACGTCGGCCAGTGGTGCGACGCGAACACAACCTCGGCCTCGTCGCCGAACAGGTCGATCGACTCCGTGAGGTAGTGCGACCACACGTGCGGGTCACGGACCACCGCGCCGCGCAGCGTGAGCAGGTTGTGCAGCGTGTGCGTGGCGTCCTCGGCCGCGCACAGCGCCTTGTGGTCGGGGAACCAGACGAGCATCTCCGACGGCGCCTCGGTGTCCGGTGCCATCTGGAAGACCATGCGGACACCGTCGACGGTCTCCTCCTGGCCCGTGGTCGTCACGAACAGCGTCGGCGGGATGAGCGTGACCGTCCCGGTCGACGTCGTCTGCCCGAGCCCGGCGCCCACCTGCCCCTGCGGGCCGCGGGCGAGCGCGGCGCCGTACATGTAGCCGGCCCGGCGTGCCATGGCCGTGCCCGCGTAGACGTTCTCCGCGATCGCGTGCTCCGTGAAGCCTTCCGGTGCGAGGACGGGCACACGTCCCGCGTCCACGTCCCCCTGCGTCGTGACGCCCTTGACGCCACCGAAGTGGTCGACGTGCGAGTGCGTGTAGATGATCCCCGTGACGGGCCGGTCGCCGCGGTGCTCGCAGTACAGCGCGAGCGCGGCCGCGGCCGTCTCGGTCGAGATGAGCGGGTCGAGCACGATGACGCCGGTCGTGCCCTCGATGAACGTCACGTTCGACAGGTCGAAGCCGCGCACCTGGTAGATGCCGTCGGTGACCTCGAACAGCCCCTGCTCGGCGACGAGCTGCGACTGCCGCCACAGGCTCGGGTTCACCGTCTCCGGCGCGTCGCCCTGGAGGAACGCGTAGGTGTCGTTGTCCCAGACGACACGGCCGTCGTCCGTCGTCACCGCGCTCGGCTCGCGCCGGGCCACCAGACCGCGCGTCGCGTCCTCGAAGTCCTGGGTGTCCGAGAAGGGGAGCGTCTGGAGGAGGGCGGTGTTCTGCGCGACGATCGCAGGCGTCGCTGGCTTCGGAGTCGACAT
>JAQSXO010000185.1 GCA_029256625.1 Cellulosimicrobium sp.
GCTCAAGGCGTACCGCAAGGTCGCGCTCGCCCCCGGCGAGTCCGCCGTCGTCGACCTCGAGGTGCCCGTCGCGGACTGCACGCTCGTCGACGCCCAGGGGCGGCGGGTCGTCGAGCCGGGCGAGTTCGAGCTCCGCGTCGGCCCGTCGTCGCGCGAGGACGCGCTCCTGCGCGCGCCGTTCACCGTCAAGGGCTGACCACGACGCGCCGAGGGCGCCCGGGACGACAGGTCCCGGGCGCCCTCGTCCGCCGGCCGACCGTCAGGCCCCCGTGGCCACACGCTCCGGCTCGACCGTGGACTGCTCGCGGTCGACGCGCGCCGCGCGGAGCCGCGACATGATGACCGCGCCGAACGCGATCGCCGCCGCGACGACCGCGATGCCGATGCGCAGCGCGTGGTTCGCGTCCTCCGGCACGCTCATGAGCACCACCGCGGGGGCGATGAGGACCGACACGAGGTTCATGACCTTGATGAGCGGGTTGATCGCCGGCCCGGCCGTGTCCTTGAACGGGTCGCCGACCGTGTCGCCGATGACGGTCGCCGCGTGCGCCTCGGAGCCCTTGCCCCCGTACGCGCCGTCCTCGACGATCTTCTTCGCGTTGTCCCACGCACCGCCGGAGTTGGCGAGGAACACCGCCATGAGCACGCCCGCGCCGATCGCCCCGGCGAGGAAGCCGGCCAGCGGGCCGACACCGAGGCCGAAGCCGACGGCGATGGGGGCGAACGCGGCGAGAAGGCCCGGCGTGGCGAGCTCGCGGAGCGAGTCGCGCGTGCAGATGTCCACGACCTTGCCGTACTCCGGGCGCTCCTTGAACGTCATGATCCCGGGGTGCTCGCGAAACTGGCGGCGCACCTCGAACACGATCGCGCCCGCGGCGCGCGTCACGGCGTCGATGGCGAGGCCCGAGAAGAGGAACACCGTCGCGGCGCCGAGGATCACGCCCACGAGCGTGATCGGCGAGATGATCTCGTAGTCGAGCATCGCCGTGACGAGGCCGCTCCCGACGGTCTGGACGTCCGCCATCGCGTGGCTCACGGCGTCGGCGTACGACCCGAAGAGGGCCGTCGCCGCGAGGACCGCCGTCGTGATCGCGATGCCCTTGGTGATGGCCTTCGTCGTGTTGCCCACCGCGTCGAGGTCCGTGAGGATCTGCGCGGCCTCGTCGACATCGCTGCCACCGTCCCTGCTCTCCCCCACCGACATCTCGTAGATGCCCTGGGCGTTGTCCGAGACCGGGCCGAACGTGTCCATCGCGACGATGACGCCGACCGTGGTGAGCAGCCCGCACCCGGCGAGCGCGACGAGGAACAGCGCGAGCCACACCGAGCCGCCCGCGAGGAGGAACAGGCCGCAGATCGCGGCGGCGATGACGCCCGCCGTGTACACCGCGGACTCGAACCCCACGCCGATGCCGGACAGGACGACGGTCGCCGCGCCCGTGCGCGAGGTGGCCGCCACGTGCAGCGTCGGCTTCGACGTCGTGCCGGTGAAGTAGCCCGTGATCCACAGGATGATGCCCGCGAGGACGATGCCGATCACGACCGCGAGGCTCGCGACGACGCGCGGGTCGGCGGCGATCCCCGACAGGTCGCCGAGGTCCGCGGTCCCGCCGAGCGCCGAGAACGACGACGGCAGGTAGACGAACGCCGCGACGGCGGCGAGCACCGCGCCGATGAGCGCGGAGACGTAGAACCCGCGGTAGATGGCCTTGAGCCCGTTCTCCTGACCACGCACGCGCGTGATGAAGACGCCGAGCACGGCGACGAGCGCGCCGATCGCGGTGACCACGAGCGGGAAGACGAGGCCTTCCTCGCCCATGGCCGCCTTGCCGAGGATGAGCGCCGCGACGAGCGTCACGGCGTACGACTCGAACAGGTCGGCGGCCATGCCGGCGCAGTCGCCCACGTTGTCGCCCACGTTGTCCGCGATCGTCGCCGCGTTGCGCGGGTCGTCCTCGGGGATGCCCTGCTCGACCTTGCCGACCAGGTCCGCGCCGACGTCGGCCGCCTTGGTGAAGATGCCGCCGCCGACGCGCATGAACATCGCGAGCAGCGCGGCGCCGAAGCCGAAGCCCTCGAGCACGGCCGGGGCGTCGCCCTTGTAGACGAGCACGACCCCCGCGGCGCCGAGCAGGCCGAGGCCGACGACCGACATGCCGACGACGCCGCCCGTCCGGAACGCGATGCGCGCGCCCTCGGTGCGTCCGCCGGGCCGGGTCGCGGCCGACGCGACGCGCACGTTGGCCCGCACCGCGAGCCACATGCCGAGGTAGCCGATCGCCGCCGAGAACCCCGCGCCGACGAGGAACGCCACGGAGCGCCCGACGCGGATGCCGCCGTCACCGGGCAGCAGGAACAGCAGGCCGAACACGATCGCCGCGAACAGGGCGAGCGTGCGGAACTGGCGGCTCAGGTAGGCCCCGGCGCCCTCCTGCACCGCCTGGGCGATGTCCTGCATCTTCGCCGTGCCGTCGTCCGCGGCGAGGACCTGTCTGCGCAGGACGAACGCGAAGACCAGCGCCACGAGCCCGATCACCGCGATGACGGCGACGATGGTGAGACTTTCCGAACCGAGCGTGAGCATCCGTCCTCCTTGACGAACCGCGCGACCGTCGCGCCGGTCCCCTGCCGGAGCGATGGGGGTGAGTCTACGCACGTGTGGCGTGCGTCACGACCACTCGTGCAGGACGTCACAAACGCGCCGTCGCACCGGCGCCCGGGCCACCCCGAGGGACGATCTTCGTCGCCGCCCCAACCAACGCCTCGCCCCGGTCGTTGAGTAAGGGCAAGAGTGGTTCCAGGTCCAGGGAGGCGGTCGCGATGGCGCGATGGGAAGAGGTGCTGGACGAGATCGTCCGCGCGCGGCGTCGTGCCCTCGTCGGGTACGCCTATCTCCTGACCGGAGACGTCGCGGACGCGGAGGACCTCGTGCAGGAAGCCCTGTTCCGGACCTTCCGGCGGGGCCGTGCGGCGACCGACTTCGCGCTCGCCGAGAGCTACGTCCGACGCGCGGTCCTCACCGGGTTCCTCGACGGCACCCGACGCCGGCGCCGCTGGGACGGCGTCCGGCACCTGCTCGCCCCGCCCGCCCCGACCGACCTCCTCGAACCCGCTGTCGAGGCCCGCGTCGACATCGTCGGTGCGCTCTCAGTGCTCACCCCGCGCGAGCGAGCGTGCGTCGTCCTGCGGTACTTCTCCGACCTCACCGTCCGCGACGTCGCGGAACGGCTCTCGCTCAGCGAGGGCACCGTCAAGCGGTACCTGAGCGACGCGAACGCCAAGCTCGCCGCGAGGCTCGGGCCGGTCCGGGCCACCGACGACGACCTGCCCGTCACGTCGCCCGTCCGCAGGATCACTCCGCCAGCCCCGTCCGCCCCGTCCGCCCCAGGAGGTGCGCGATGAACCGCCCCACGAACCCTGGCCCCGTCGACCTCGACGTCGTGCTGCGGTCGGTCGCCGACGAGGTCGTCCCGCGCACCGACGACGCGACCTCCGCCGGTCTCGTCCGCGACGGCGTGCGCCACGTCCGGCGGCGTCGTGCCGTGCTCGTCGGCGCAGCCGCCGTGCTGACGGTCGCCGTCGTGGGCGTCGGCGCGAACGCCCTGCTCGACGACGACCCGCGGCCCGTCCTGCCCGCTCCGGCGCCGAGCCCGGAGCCCACGCCGAGCCCGACACCCACGTACCGGGCGGCGTTCCCCTCGCCCGTCACGACCGACGCGCTCCGGTGCGGCGCACCCGCACCCGTGGCGACGGGCGCGGACCTGCTCGCGACGGCGTCGGTCGCCCCGGCCGCGGTCACCGTGACGTCCCCCGACCTCGCCGAGGTCACGACCCGCGTCTCCGTCGACACCACCGCGCGGGTGAGCGCCCTGGACCCGGCCGGGCTCACCGGGTACGTCGTCGTCCAGGACGGGCTCGTCGTGTCGTCCGTGACGCCCTCGAACCTCGACGGCGCGGCACGGGTCGACCTCGCCGAGGGTGACGTGCTCGACCTCGCCGCGTCGATCGACTCGTTCGCCTCGTGCGACCCCGCCGGCATCACGGATCACTCGCCGTCGCTCCCGCCGGGCGACTACGAGCTCGCGGTCGTCGTCCCCTGGCTCGTGTCGTCGTACGCGCTGGAGCGCGACGGCTCCTGGGGCGAGCCCGTCACCGCCACCGGCGGCGAACCGCTGTTCGACGGCTGGCTCGTGTCCGCGACGGTGCCGTTCACGGTCGCGGCCGCTCCGGACAGGGAGACGCCGGCGGCCACCGACCCGGTGCCCGGAGCCTTCCCCGGCCCGACGACGACGTTCCCCGTCGCGCCGTCGTACGAGGACCTGCAGTGCGGCATGCCCGCGCCGGCCCCGACGGGCGACGAGCTCCTCGCACGGCTCGAGACCCCGGAGGCTCTCTCCGTGGCGACCGGGACGGAGGGCACCCTGCCCGTGCGGCTCTCGGGGCTGCCCACGGCGCGCACCGAGACGGTCGACTTCCGCTGGGTCCGCGCGTACGTCGTCTCCCGGGACGGGGTGATCGTCAGCTCGACCGCACCGGCGACCGACTCCGACGCGTACACGGTCCTCGAGCCGGGCGCGACCGAGTCGCTCGACCACGCCGTCGCTGCCACGGTGGCCTGCGAGTGGGGACTGCCCTCGGAGGACTCGCTCCCGCCCGGCGAGTACACCGTGCAGGCGGTCCACCCCTGGATGCTCACGTCGTACGCGCTCCAGCAGCGCGACGGCTCCTGGGGCGCCGAGACCACGGGCGGGAGTCTCTTCAAGGGTTGGCTGGTCTCCGCGCCGGTCCGGCTCACGATCTCCTGAACCGCTCCGAGCACCTGCGGGGAGCCGCGCTCCGTCGACCGCTCGCGGTCGCCCCCCAACGGTTCCGGTCCGGCGGACGTCATGATCGGGTGGACGGGTCGAGGACGGCGAGGGAGCACGGGCGTGGCGCGGTGGGACGACGAGCTGGGCGACCTGGTGGCTCGGCGTGGTCGTGCCCTTAACAGCTACGCCTACCTGTTGTGCGGCAACGCGCAGCAGGCGGAGGACCTAGTTCAGGATGCGCTCGTCAAGGTGTTCTCGCAGCTGCGCAGACCACCGACGGGGCGGCGCGGCACCGTCCGGACCGTCGACCTCGACGCGGACCCGCCGGGGCGGCCGGAGATCGTCAGCACCGAGGGGTACGTGCGCAGCACGATCCTCACGCTCTACCTCGACGGCTACCGACGACGGCGGAGGTGGACGGGTGTGCGGCACCTCGTCGCGACGGAGGTCGCCGTGCGTGGTCCCGAGGCCCCGGCCTCCGCGCGTGCTGACGTCGCTGCGGCCCTCGCCGGTCTGACACCACGACAGCGCGCGTGCGTCGTCCTGCGGTATTTCGAGGACCTGACCGTCCCGCAGGTCGCGGCCGCCCTCGGCAGCGCCGAGGGCACCGTCAAGCGTCACCTGCACGACGCCATGGCGGCGATGCACGGCGCTCTGCACGACGACCACTCCGACGCCGACCCGCACCACGACCCCGCTGAGAGGCGAGCACGATGATCACGCACCGGGCGCGCGACGACTGGGAGACGACGCCGGGGGACGGGGAGGCCCTCGCGCGCGCCTTGCGCACGGTCGCCGATGACGCACCCTCACCTTCAGCGGACGTCCCGGTCCGGCTCGACACCGTCCGCTCCCGCGTGCGACGGCGACGCTCGGCGAAGATGACCGCGCTCGGCGCCACGACGCTCGGCGTCGTCGCCGTGCTCGCCGTCGGCGCGACGCAGCTCCCCGCGTGGGACACGCACGAGCCGTCGCCTGCGGAGCCCGCGACGCCGTTCGCCGCCGCGTGCGGCACGACCGTCGACCTCGACCCCCTGCCGGAGGTGGGGCCCGACAACCCCCCGTTCATCCCCGCCTACGCCGTGACCCTCGACGGAGACACCCAGGTCACCGCCGGGTCCCGCTGGAACGGCACGCTCCGCGTCACGGGCGGGTCCGGCCGCCCCGGCGACACGGTGCGGCTCGTCGACGTGGACGTCGTCGCCGCACGAGGGCTGGAGGTCGTCGGCGTGCCCGGCGAAGCGGTCGTCCCGTCCCAGGACTCCGCCGAGGCGAACGGCCCCTCCGGTCCCCGGATCGGCGTGCACTTCGTCTCGTGCGAGTCCGGCGGCCCCCTCGCACCGGGCGCGTACGACGTGTACGCCCGGGCGACGCTGCTGCCCGGGACGGGCGAGCTTCCCGTCCTCGCGGGGCCCGTCACGATCGACGTGGGAGACCCTCGGACGACGCCGGACGCCGTCGGCGACCGGTCGCCCTGGCTCGAGGGGACACCCGTCTCGTCCGGGATGTCGGCCGACGACCCGACGTCGCTCGCCGGCACGGCACTCACGAGCACGGGGGACGAGAGGTCCGCCGTCATCGCGGTGAGCGTCGGGCCTGTGGCGTGGGTGCGCGGCAGGTCGATCACCCCGCGGTGACCTGCCGGACCGGCGCCCCGCTACGACACGGTCGTGCCGAGCGCGAGGCGCGCGACGACGTCGGGCCGGGTGAGCGGGAACAGGTGGCCCTCGTCCGCGAGGCCGACGCGCGGGACGGCGAGCCGGTCGGACAGCTCGCGCTGCTGGCGCAGGAAGCGCGCGCTCGCCCGCAGCCCGGTGACGAGCAGGGGCTCGGCGGTCGGCGGGAGTGCGCGACCGCCGTCGAGCAGGGCGCGCGGTGCCTGCTCCCAGCTCGCGAACCACTGGTGGGCGAGCGCCGTCCACGCGTCGCGGGACCCGTAGCGGGCGCGGGAGACCTGGTGCGAGAGGCGGTCCGGCCGACGCGCGACCACCCGGACACCCACGCGGCGCAGCTCCGGTCCCGTCACGGCGAGGCCGGCCGCGAGCACGCTCGCGGCCGCGGTGCCCGCCCGGGCCGGTGCCCGCCCCGTGTGCAGCGCCGGGAGGTGCGCCTCCCACGGGCTCGTCGGGTCGAGGAGCACGAGACGGCGGACCTCGTCCGGGTGGAGCAGCGCCCACTCGAGCGCGGTGAGCCCGCCGACGGAGTGCCCGACGAGGTCGACGGGCTGCGACCCGTCCACGCCGAGCCCCGCGCGCACCGCGTCGACCGGTCCGGTCACGGGCACGCGCCACGCGTCGAGGACGCGGACGTCATCGGTGCCGCCCGCGGCGCCGAGGGCGCGCGCAAGGGGGGCGAAGTCCTCGGGGGTCAGGGCGAGGCCCGGCAGGACGACCCAGGTCATGCGGACTCCGTTCCTCCCGTGCTGCGCTCCGGCCGTGCTCGACCACCCTACGGAGCGCCCCTGGGCGTGCGTAGGGTGGAGCCTGTGTCGACGCCCAGCACCCCCGTGACCGACCCGACCCTCCACGAGCGCGCTCATGCGCACGCCCAGGACCTCGCGACGTTCGTCGAGGCGTCCCCGTCGTCCTACCACGCGGCCCACGAGGTCGCGCGCCGCCTGGAGGCCGCCGGCTTCGAGCGGCTCGACGAGACG
>JAQSXO010000186.1 GCA_029256625.1 Cellulosimicrobium sp.
CGGCGCGAGCACACCCACCTCGCGCTCGGCGCCGGGCTCGACGAGGCGTCGCACTACGCGGGCGAGCTGTCCGACGACGAGCGCGCCGCGTTCGCGGACCGGCTCGCCGCGCGCGGCCTCGACCCGGCCGACTACCTCTACCTCCCCGTGCACCCGTGGCAGTGGGAGCACCGCGTGCCCATCACGTTCGCCGCAGACGTCGCGCGCGGCGACCTCGTGCCGGTCGGACAGGGTGCGGACGAGTACCAGCCGCAGCAGTCGATCCGCACGCTGTTCAACCTCACCCGGCCCGGCCGCCACTACGTCAAGGTCGCGCTCGCGATCCAGAACATGGGGTTCCTGCGCGGGCTGTCACCGGCCTACATGCGCGACACCCCGGCGATCAACGACTGGGTGGCCGACCTCGTCGCCGCCGACCCGGAGCTCGGCGGCCGCGGGTTCACCGTGCTGCGCGAGCTCGCCTCGATCGGGTACACCGGCGACGTCTACCACCGCACCGCGACCCCGTCGGCGCACCGCAAGATGCTCGCCGCCCTGTGGCGCGAGAGCCCCGTGCCGCGCACCGCGCCCGGGGAGCGCCTGGCCACCATGGCCTCGCTCCTGCACCGCGACCCCGACGGCGCCGCGCACGCGACCGCGCTCGTCCGGGCCTCCGGGCTCGACCCCGCCGACTGGGTGCGGGCCTACCTGGACGCCTACCTGCGGCCCCTGGCCCACGCCCTGCTCGCGCACGACCTCGCGTTCATGCCGCACGGGGAGAACCTCATCCTCGTCCTGCGCGACCACGTCGTCGTCCGCGCGGTCATGAAGGACGTCGGCGAGGAGATCGCCGTCCTCGGGGACGCCCCGCTCCCGCCCGGGGTCGAGCGCGTGCGCGCCGTCGTCGACGACGAGGAGAAGGCGCTCGCGGTCTTCACCGACGTGTACGACGGCGTCCTGCGCCACCTCGCCGCGATCCTCGCCGGGGACGGGGTGCTGCCCGAGGACCGGTTCTGGCGCCTCGTCGCCGAGTGCCTCGACGCGCACCGCGCGGACCACCCCGACCTGCGCAGCGGCGTCGACCTGCGCGCGCCGCGGTTCGCGCACTCGTGCCTCAACCGGCTCCAGCTGCGCAACACGCTCCAGATGGTCGACCTCGCCGACCAGTCCGCGTCCCTCCTGTACGCGGGCACGCTCGCCAACCCCGCCGCGCGGGACGCCTGACGTGGCCGCCACGGGGCCGCGAGACATCCCGGCCGGCGGGTTCGCCGTGCACCGCGACGCGTGGGGCGTCCCGCACGTGCGCGCCGCCGACGAGCTCGCGCTCGCGCGCGGCCAGGGGTACGTCACCGCGCTCGACCGCGGCTGGCAGGTCGAGGTCGACCGGTGGCGTGCCGAGGGGCGGCTCGCCGAGCGACTCGGCGAGCCCGGCCTCGCGTGGGACCGGTTCGCCCACCGCGTCCGCCTCGCCGACACCGCGCGCCGCGCCTACGCGGCGCTCGCGGACGACGACCGCGCCTGGGTCGACGCGTACACCGCGGGCGTCAACGAGGGCCTGACCCGGGGGCGCGACGTGCCCGAGCTGCACGCGCTCGCCGACCCGGCGTGGCCCGGCGGGGGCGACCTGCCGCCGCACGAGCCGTGGCCGGCGTGGGCGCCGCTCGGCGTGTTCCTCGTCGCGCACGTCCTCTTCTCCGGCTTCCCGCACGTGCTGTGGCGCGACCACGTCGCCCGCACGCTCGGGGCGGCCGTCGCGCGGTCCCGGCCCGACGTGCCGCTCACCGACGTGCTCGACCTCCTCGCCGTGGACGGCGGCCCCGGCTCGGGGTCGAACGCGTGGGCGCTCGCGGGTGCGCGCACGCGCACCGGGGCGCCGCTCCTCGCAGGCGACCCGCACCGCCTGCTCGAGCTGCCGGGCGTGTACCAGCAGGTGCGCCTCGCGTGCGACGACTACGACGTCGTGGGCCTCGCGTTCCCCGGCGTGCCCGGGCTCCCGCACTTCGGGCACGCCGGTGCCGCGGCCTGGGGCGTGACGAACGCGATGGCGCACCACGTCGACGTCGTCGCCGAGCGCCTGAACCGGACGGCCGACGGCGGGGTCGAGGCGCTCGGGCCGGTCGGGCCGGAGCCCGCGGACGTCGCCGTCGCGAACGTGCGCGTGCGCGCCGCCGGAGGGCCCGTGGAGCACCGGGTGGAGACGGTCGAGACGGCGCGGGGCGTCGTCGTGACGGGCGGCCCGGACGAGCCCGACCGCACGTTCGCGCTCCGCCTGCCCGCGCGCGTCGACGCCGACCTCGGCGTCGCGGCGTGGCGGCGGCTGCTGCGCGCCCGCTCGGCGCGCGACGTCACGGACGCGTTCGCGACGTGGGTCGACCCGGTGGACCGCGTCCTCGCGGCGGACCGCGGCACCGTGCTGTCGGTCACCGCCGGCCGCGTGCCGCACCGGGACGTGTCCGGGCGTGCCCTGCCGCTGCCCGCGTGGTCCGACGCCGCGCGCGCCCGCCCGTGGGTCGTGCCGCCCGGTCCTGTGGTCGTGGAGGACGTCGCGGTCGACGCGAACGAGCGCCCCGCGTGCCCGGAGATCGACCTCGGCCACACCTACGCACCGCCGCACCGCGCGCGGCGCATCCGCGCGCTGCTCGACGCGGCCGGTGGCGACGGGACGGCCGCGGACCAGTCGCGCGTGCACGCGGACACGCTGCTCGGCGGCGCGGACGACCTGCTGCGCTGGCTCGACGAGACAGAGGTCGATGAGGGCGTGCGCGGCATCGGTACCGGCGGGGTCGCGCACCGACGTCACCCCGCGTCGGTGCGCGCTGCCCGTCGCCTGCGGGCGTGGGACCGCCGCATGGACGCGGACGGCGCGGACGCCGCCCTGTTCGCCGCGTGGCGCTCCGCGCTCGCGCGCCGGGTCGCCGCGCACCCGGCGCTCGCACCCCTGCACGCGTCGCACGGGCTCGACCCGGTGTTCGCGCCGTGGCTGTCGGTCACCGCGCGCGTCGCGGACGCGCTGTCGGCGCTGCTCGACGCCGCGTGGCTGGGCATCGACGGGGCGGGCGAGGCGTGGTCCGCGCTGGGCGAGGTCGTCGACGGCCTCGGGGACGCGGCCGACCATGATCGGGCTGAACCAGACCGGACGGGCGCCGCGCCCGTGTGGGGCGACACTCACCGTGTGCTCGGCCTGCACGTGCTGCTGGACGTGCCGGGTGCCGTCGTCCCGTGCGTGCCGTCCCTGCCGCTCGGCGGCGACACGGACACCGTGCGCTGCACCGCGAGCGTGCCGGGAATCTCCGACGTGTGCGTGCGCGGGTCGGTCGCGCGCTGGGTGTGGGACCTGGCCGACCGGGACGCGAGCCGGTGGGGCGTCCCGTTCGGCGCCAGCGGGGACCCGCGCTCGCCGCACTTCGCCGACCAGCTCGCCGCGTGGGCCGACGCCGAGACCGTGCCCGTCGTGACCGACTGGACCCTGCTGCGCCACGAGGAGACCCGATGACCGCTCCCGCACCGACGACCGAGCGCGCCCCGGACCCTGGACCCGCCGGGGTGACGGCCGACCCGTCGCCCGTGGACGGCGCCGCCCGGGTCGAGGGGCGGCTGCGGACCGGGGCGCCCGGCGAGCTCCTGCTGACGCACGAGGCGCCGGGCGACGGCCGGCTGACGCTGCGCGTGCTCGACCCCGATGCCGACCTCGACGTGCTGCACGACTGGGTGACCCGGCCGTGGGCGCGCTTCTGGGGGCTCGCGGAGCTGTCCCGGACGGAGCTGCGCGACCTGTACGCGTACGTCGGCTCGCTGCCCACGCACCACGCGTTCCTCGTGCGCTGGGACGACACGCCCGTGGCGCTGCTCCAGACCTACGAGCCGGAGCACGACCCGGTCGGCGAGGCGTACCCGGTGCGTCCGGGCGACGTCGGCGCGCACTTCCTCCTCGGGGCGCGCGGGCCCCGGGGCACGGACCTGTGGGGCGCGGTCGGGCCGCTGCTCGTCGCGTTCTGCTTCGCCGACGCGCGCGTGGACCGCGTCGTCGTGGAGCCGGACGCCGCGAACGCGCGCGCCCACGCCCGGATGCGCGCGCTCGGCTTCGAGGTCGCCGACCGTGTGCGCGTGGGGGAGAAGGACGCGGTGCTCGCGTTCCTCACCCGCGAGCGTGCCCGCGGCCTCCTCGCCGCTGCCGCGGGGGTCGCGCGCGACTGACCTACGCTCCGGGCACCCTCTCGCGGGACCGGCCCCTGCGGCGCTGGGCTCGCTCGGAGGTCAGCGGGGACCGGCGACGGCGTGCCCAGCGTCGCGCAGCGCGCGCGTGGCCGGGTCGAGGCGCGCCTCGGGCACGAGCACGAGGTCGGCGTGGAACGTGGACGCGACGAAGACGGGGATGCCCGCCTCGGCGAGCGGGCCGACGACGGACGCGAGCACGCCCGTCGTCTCCAGCCCGTGGGCCGAGCCGTAGAACCCGGCCCACCGTTCGGCGTCGTCGAACGGCGACGCGTGCCGCACGACCGTGAGCCCCTCCGGGGCTCGCACGAGCGCGACCCACTCGTCGTCCTCGGGGAACGTGGCACCGGGCACGTGCCCGAGGAGGAAACGGTCGGGGACGACGTGCAGGTCGAGCGAGGTCATGGGCGGCACGGTAGCCCCCCGCACCCACACGACGTCGGCTCCCAGCGGGTCCCCGGGCGCGACACGCTCCGGGCGGGACCGGCGGTCAGCGGGCGAGGCGCTCGACGACCGCCCCGTACAGCCACGGGGCGGCGCTCGCGGCGGGCACGATCGCGCCGCGGGCGGGGCTGCCCGCCCAGGCGAGCAGCCCCGTGGTCAGGACGCGGTAGTCGCGCGTCGCGCGGACCCACGCCCGCTCGTACGCCGCGACGTCCTCCAGGTGGCGCACGACGGCGTCTGCCTGGGCGAGCCCGACGCGCACGCCCTCGCCGGTGAGCGCGTCGACGTACCCGGACGCGTCGCCGACGAGGCGCACGCGCCCGGCCGTGCGCCGTCGGGCCCGCTGACGCAGCGGCCCGGCCCCGCGCACGCGGCCCAGCACCGGTGCGCCGCGCAGGTGCTGCGCGAGCTCGGGAAAGGCGTCCAGCCCCGCGACGGCGCCGCTCCGGGGCCCGGAGCCCGTCTCCCGGCTCGCGGGGGCGCGGCGGGTGAGCACGGCGACGCCGACGACGTCGGGACCCACCGGGGTCACGTACGCCTCGGCGTGCGGGGCCCAGTGCACCTCGACGAGGTCGCTCCACGGGGCGACGCGGTAGTGGGTGCGCAGCCCGAACCGGGCGCGGCCGTGCGCGGGGGCGTCGAGCCCGGTGATGCGCCGGACGGTGGAGTGCAGCCCGTCGCACCCGAGCACCCAGTCGGCGCGCACGACGGAGCGCTCGCCGCCCTCGTCACGTGCCGCGTCGAGCGCGACGTCGACGCCGCGGGTGTCCTGGCGCAGCGCGCGCAGGGTCGCGTGCTCGATCGTCACCCCTTCGGCGAGGGCCCGTTCGCGCAGCGCCGCGTGCAGGGCGGTGCGCCGCACGCCGCGTCCCGGCCCGGCGGCGAACGGGTGGTCGGCGTGGCGCGCGGCGTCGCGGTAGCTGATGCCCGCGAGCCGGTGCCCGGGCGGGTCGACGCCGAGGTCGAGCACCGCGGCGAGCGCGCCGGGCAGCAGCCCCTCGCCGCACGCCTTGTCGATGACGCCCGCGCGGCGGTCGACCACGACGACGTCGTGCCCGGCCCGGCGGGCGTGCAGCGCGGCGGCGAGCCCGACGGGCCCGCCGCCGACGACGAGCACGTCGGTGCGCGCGACGGTCACGACGACGCCGGGCGGGGCCCGCCCGCGGTGGCGAGCGCGAGCGCGCGCTCCTCGGCCGGGATGCGGAACCGCGCCAGGAGCACGGCGTTGAGGACGGTGAACGCGAGCGCCGTGACCCAGCACGAGTGCACGAGCGGGAGGGCGAAGCCCTCGACGACGACCGCGACGTAGTTCGGGTGACGCAGCCACCGGTACGGCCCCCGCGCCACGAGCGGGAGCCCGGGCACGACGATGACGCGCGTGTTCCACCGCGGGCCGAGCGTCGCGATGCACCACCAGCGCAGGCCCTGGCTCGCGAGCACGAGGACGAGCATGGGCCAGCCCAGCCAGGGCAGGAACGGCCGGTCGGCGAGCCACGCCTCGGCCACGCACGCGACCAGGAGCCCGGTGTGCAGGGCGACCATGGCGGGGAAGTGCCCCCGGCCCGACTCGACGCCGCCGCGCGCGAACGACCAGCGGGCGTTGCGCGCGGACACGACCAGCTCCGCGAGCCGCTCGAGGGCCGTGGCGCCGACGAGCACGACGTACCAGGCGAGGCTCATCCGCGCGCCCCCGAGCGCGGCGCCCCGCGACCGTCGAGGCGCAGGAGCACGAGCTCGGTGCTGACCCCGGGGCCGAAGGCCATGAGGACGGCGGGCGTGCCGGGCGGCGTGCGGTGGCGCCCGAGCGTCGCGGCGAGCACGTGCAGCACGGACGCGGACGACAGGTTCCCGACGTCGCGCAACGAGGCACGGCTGAGCGCGAGGTCCTCCTCCGCGAGCCCCAGCGCGTCGCGCACGGCGTCCAGGACGCGCGGGCCCCCGGCGTGCACGACCCACGCGCCGACGTCGGCCGGCTCGAGGTCGTGCTCGGCGAGGAGCGCCTTGACGTCCCCGAGCAGGTGCGC
>JAQSXO010000187.1 GCA_029256625.1 Cellulosimicrobium sp.
CCCGCGAGCGCGTCGACCGGCCCGACGAGCTCGTCCGGCAGCACGAGCCACCCCAGGCGCCAGCCCGTCATGGCCCAGTACTTGGAGAACGAGTTGACGACGACGGCGCCCTCGCCGACGTACCGCGCCGCGGTCGGCAGCGCCGCGGGCGAGGCGCCCACCGCGTCGTCGTACGTGATGCCGTGGTAGATCTCGTCGCTCACGAGGCGGACGTCGTGGTCGGCGCACCACGCCGCGACGGCGTCGAGCTCGGCGGGCAGGATCATCGTCCCCGTCGGGTTGGCGGGGCTCGCGACGACCAGCCCGTCGAGGCCGCCGTCGTAGTACGCCTCCATGAGCTGCGAGACCGTGGGCTGGTAGCGCGTCTCCGGGCCGCAGTCGAGCTCGACGACCTCGCAGCCCAGCGCGCGCAGGATGTTCTTGTACGCGGGGTAGCCGGGGCGGGCCAGCGCGACGCGGTCGCCGACGTCGAACGCCGCGAGGAACGCGAGGAGGAACCCGCCGGAGGACCCGGTCGTCACCGCGACGCGTGCGGGGTCGACCTCGACGCCGTACCAGCGGTCGTAGTGCTCGGCGATGGCCCGCCGCAGGGCCGGCACGCCCAGCGACTCCGTGTACCCCAGGTCGCCGGTCTCGAGCAGCTCGATCGCCCGGCGGCGCACGACGTCGGACGCGCCCGTCGACGGCTCGCCCGCGCACAGGTTGAGGACGGACGCCCCCGCGTCGCGCAGGCGGTTCGCCTCCGCGAGCACCTCCATGACCGCGAACGGCGGCACGTGCGAGCGGCGCGAGACCTTCATCGACCCAGACATGGAGCCATCATGCCGGTCCGCCCGACCGGCCCGCCGCCGAACCCCGGGGTACGGGCCCCGCACCGTGCCGAACCCCGGGATACGGGTGGGTTCGGCAGCCGGGCCCTCCTTGACCCCGGGTTCGGCGGGGCCGGGTCATCCGTTCGAGGGACCCCGGCGTGCCCGACGGCGCGGCGTCGGTCGTCCGGCCGACGCGCGGGCCCGGGGCCAGGGGCTTCGGTGAGAGGCATGACCGAGGACGCGTGGCACGAGGGCTCCGACGACCGGGCGAGGGACGGCCGCTCGCGAGAGCGTCGCGACGCGACGTTCCGGCCCGTGCGGGGGTGGGGCGTGCTGTGGCGCAGCGCGTTCGTGCTGTGGCACGGCGGGCACGAGTACGTCGTGGACGTCGACTTCCTCGACTGGGACGAGCGCATCCGGCTCTACCGCGACCGCCGCCTCGTGGACGAGCAGCGGTCCCGGGCCCGCTTCGACCTCGGCGGCGCCGTGGTCGAGGCCCGGATGAGCCTCTACGGGATGCGGTACGTGCGCGTCGTCGACGTCGTGGGGGACGTCCAGGAGGTCCCGCCGATGCCCGGGACCGCCGAGGCGTGGCGCGACCGGATGGACCGCGAGCGCCCGACGGCGAGCCGCGCCGTGGGCGTCGCCGCGTGGGTCGTGCTCGTGGTCGCGCTCGTGACCCAGGTGCCCCAGCTCCTCGACGCCGTCTCCGGGTTCACGGGCTGGACGCCGCCGTTCGTACCGGACCTCCCCTCCCCGGTGAACACCGTGCTGTCCGTCGCCGGGGTGGTCGCGGCGGTCGACCGCGGGCTGCGGCGCCGCTACCACCCGCTCCTGGACGGCTGACCGTCGGCTCGTCCCGCGCCGCGGCGCGTGCCTAGGCTGGAGGGGACGTCGACAGAGGAGGTTCTCGTGTTCCGACGACGGTCCCGCGACACCCCCGACGACGACCCGGTCCGTCGCGCCGCGCAGTACCGGGTCGACCGCGAGATCGCGCGCGAGGACGCGGAGCGCGACGACGCGCCCGACGGTGCGTCCGGCACCGGGTCCGACACCGCGCCGTCGGACGACGAGGAGGCCGCGCCCCGCGGCCCGCGCCGTGTACGACCCGAGGACCGCGCGATGTACGTCGACACGGTGATCGACCAGGCGATCCGACGCGGCGAGTTCGACGACCTCCCGCTCGCCGGCAAGCCGATCCCCGGGCTCACGGGGACGCACGACCCCGACTGGTGGCTCAAGTCGGTGATCGAGCGCGAGCAGCTCACGGGTCTCGGGCCTCCCGCGATGCTGCTCAAGCAGGAGGACCGGGAGCTCGACGACCGGCTCGACCGCGAGCTCGACGAGACGGCCGTCCGCGAGATCCTCGCGGACTTCAACGCGCGCGTCGTCGACGCCCGCCGCCAGCTCCTGGGCGGGCCGCCGGTGGTCACGCCGACGCGCGACGTCGACCACGAGGTCGCGCGGTGGCGCGCCCGCCGCGCCGCACGCTGAGCCCACCGCCGCTGCCTGCGCCGACGCCCACGGCGACGACGGGTCCGACGACCGACGAGCGACGGCCGGGCGGCGCGCCTAGGGTCGGGCGCATGGCCGACTGGCAGCCCGACGTCCTCGGGGACGACTACGAGCAGCTCACGCTGCCGCTCGCGCCCGACGACGAGGGCGACGTCGTCGCCACGCTCGTGCGCCGCCGTCGGGCCGGGGGAGACGCCGCGGACGGATCCGGCATCGGGACCGGCCAGCACCTCGACGTCCTGTACGTCCACGGCTGGTCCGACTACTTCTTCCAGACCGGGCTCGCCGACTTCTGGGAGGCGCACGGCGCCCGCTTCCACGCGCTCGACCTGCGCAAGTACGGGCGGAGCCTGCGTCCCGGGCAGACCCCGGGGTACGTCACGGACCTCGCGACGTACGACGAGGACATCGAGGCCGCGCTGGCGGCGATGGGGCACCGCGGTGCCGGGCGCTCCCCGCGGGAGCTCGTCCTCATGGGCCACTCGACGGGCGGTCTGACGCTCAGCCTGTGGCTCGCGCGCCACCCGGCACGGGCCGCGGCCCTCGTGCTCAACAGCCCGTGGCTGGAGTTCCAGACGCGCGAGGTCGGGCGCCTGCTGCTCGAGCCCGTCATCGGCGCCCGGGCGCGCCTCACCCCCACGCGGCCGCTGCCCAACGTCGACCTCGGCTTCTACACGCGCTCGGTGAGCAAGGACTTCGACGGCGAGTGGACGTACGACCTCGCGTGGCGCCCCCAGCACGGGTTCCGGACCACGCCCGCGTGGTTGTCCGCCGTCTTCCACGGGCAGCAGACGGTCGCGCGCGGCCTGTCCATCGGGGCGCCGGTGCTCGTGCTCCTCTCCGCCCGGAGCACGCTGCTTCCGCGCTGGGCGCCGGAGATGATGCACACGGACACGGCGATCGACGTGGACGGCGTCGCGCAGCGGTCCGTCCAGCTCGGCGACCTCGTCACCGTCGCGCGGCTCGACGGCGCGCTGCACGACGTCGTGCTCTCGGCCCGTCCCGTGCGCGCGCTCGCGTACGGGCGCATCGCACAGTGGGTCGGCGCGTACCTGCCGCGGCCGGCGCCCACCGTCTCCGCCACGGCCGGCGACGGGAGCACCGCGCCCGGGGTCGCCCCACCGGCGCCGGGCGGCCTGGGCCGGCTGCTCTCGCGCCTCGGCGGCGGTGCGCACCGCGCCGGGCGGGCCGTCGCGCGCACGGTCGGCGCCGCCGTCGGGACGCTGCGCGGCACGAGGTCCGGCCGCCGGTGAACGGAGCGCGAACGAGGCCGGTCCACGACGCCTACGGTGAGCAGGTGAACCAGACGCAGGACGAGGGGCCCTTCTTCCACGGCACGAAGGCCGACCTCCGGGCGGGCGACCTGCTGACCGCGGGCTTCCGGTCGAACTACCGGCCCGAGATCACCATGAACCACGTGTACTTCACCGCCCTCGTGGACGGCGCCGGCCTCGCCGCCGAGCTCGCGGCCGGCGACGCCGCACCTCGGGTCTACCAGGTCGAGCCGACGGGTCCGTTCGAGGACGACCCCAACGTCACCGACAAGAAGTTCCCGGGCAACCCGACGCGGTCGTACCGGAGCAGCGCACCGCTGCGGGTCGTCGGCGAGGTCGCCGACTGGCCGCGGCTGAGCGCCGAGGCGCTGGGAGCCTGGCGCGCGCGTCTCGCGGCCCTGCTGTCCGACGAGCGGGGCGAGATCATCAACTGAGGGCTGCCGCCCAGGCGTCGTGCAAGGTCCTCTACCCCCGCAGGGGGAGGGCGCCGGGTCGGGGTTCGCCCCGTCGGTGGATACGCGGTCGGCGGCGCGGCACTACCGTCGGCCACGTCGTGGGGGTGCCCAGCAGAAGGAGCGGTACGAGTGTTTCGCGAGGTTCCTGTCCTGCCCGTCGTGATCCCCCTGGCGGCCGCCGTCCTCGGGATCCTGCTGTGGCGTCTCCACGGCACGGGCCGGCTCACGGCGCCACGGGCAGCCGTCGCGCTCGCGCTCGCGGTCTACGCCGGCGGCGTCGTCGCGAACACGGTGTTCCCGATCTTCCTCGACAAGCCGGTGAGCAGCGCCCCCTGGACCGCGCACCTGGCCCTCGTGCCCCTGCGCGACTACGAGGTCGCCGACGCCGTGACGAACGTCCTGGTGTTCGTGCCTCTGGGGATGCTCGTGCCGCTGCTCACGGCGAGGGCGTCGTGGTGGCGTGTCGTGGCCGCGGCGGCGGCCTTCAGCCTGACGATCGAGGTGACGCAGCTCGTCACCGCGCACCTCCTGGGCGGCGGGCACATCGCGGACGTCGACGACCTGGTCTTCAACGTCCTGGGCGGCGTGCTCGGCTTCGCCCTGCTCACCCTGCTGTCACGCGTGCCCGCCCTGGACGCCGTCGTCGACCGCTTCCGCTGGTACCCGGGTTCGCGGCCGCGCGGGGCTCGCCTCGCCGGCTCGCGGCGGCACTGACCGGTACCGGACCGGTACTGGACCGGCACTGGACGGGTACTGAGCCGGCCGCTGCGGGCGACGCCCCCGGCAGGGGTCAGTCGTCGAGCCGGGCGCGCACGAACTCCACGATGCCGTCCGCGGCGGCCTCCACCTCCGCGAGACAGTCCTCGAAGTCCTGCTGCCCGCCGTACCAGGGGTCGGCGATGTCGAGCACGTGCTCGGGCTCGCCGGTCGCCACGTGCGGCGCGGCCGGGTCGAACGACCGGTACATGCGCACCGGCGCGGACCCGTCGAGCCGGCGCAGGGCACGCGCGTGCTGGGACGTCATCGCGAGCACGAGGTCGCGCCCGGCGAGGTCGCCCGCGCGCACCTGGCGCGCGCGGTGCGTCCCGTCGACGACGTACCCGTGCTCGGCCAGGACGCTGCGCGCCCGGCGGTCGATCGGGTTGCCCCGCTCCTCGTCGCTGATCCCGGTCGAGTCGACGACGACGCGGTCGCCGAGACCGGCGGCCTCGAAGCGGTCGCGCAGCACCACCTCGGCCATGGGGGACCGGCAGATGTTGCCGGTGCAGACGGTCATGACACGGTAGGACCCGGGGGCCTCGGCACTGGTCATGGCCCCATTCTGCGCGAGGCGCGCGCGGTCCTCACGTGCGGCCGGTCGCCGGGCGACCCACGACCGCCGCGTCTACCGTGAGGTCATGATGATCGGGGCGGGATCGGGGCGGATCGCCGTGACGGGTGCGAGCGGGCTCCTGGGCTCGAAGCTCGCGTTCCGCCTCGCCGCCGAGGGAGCGACGCAGCGCCTCGTCGTGCGCGACGCCGCACGCGCGCCCAGCCTCGGCGACGACCCCCTCCCGGAGTCGGACGTCGCCGTCGTCGGCGGGTACACGGACACGCGCGGGATGGTCGAGGCGTTCACGGGCTGCGAGACCGTGCTCCTCGTCTCCGCCCGCGAGGACCTCGACCGCGTCGCGCAACACCGCGCGGCGGTCGACGCGGCGATCGCGGCGGGCGTCGGGCACATCGTCTACGTGTCGTTCGTCGGCGCGGCGCCGGACGCCGTCTTCACGTTCGCGCGCGACCACTGGCGCACCGAGGAGTACATCCGCGCGACGGGGGTGCGCCACACGTTCCTGCGCGACAACCTCTACCACCGTGGTCTCGCGCTCATGGTCAGCGACGACGGCGTGATCCGCGGCCCCGCGGGCGACGGCCGGGTCGCGTCCGTGTCGCACGACGACATCGCCGACGTCGCGACCGTCGTCCTGCTCGACGCCGACGCGCACCGCCATGACGGCGTGACCTACGACGTCACCGGACCCGAGGCCCTGACGCTCGCCGAGGTGGCCCACGCCCTGTCGTCCGCCACCGGGCGCGAGATCACCTATCACGCGGAGACGCTCGAGGAGGCCTGCGCGTCGCGCGAGCGCTACGGGGCGCGACGGTTCGAGGTGGACGGGTGGGTGTCGTCGTACGCGGCGATCGCCGCAGGTGAGCTCGCCCACGTGAGCGACACCGTCCCCCGGCTCGTCGAGCGTCCCGCGCAGTCGTTCGCCGCGTGGCTCGACGACTACCCCGACGAGTGGGCGCACCTGCGCCCCGCCTGACCCTCCTCTCCACGCCGTGCGCGAAAACCCCTGGCGCGGTCCGCGGGGGCGGACGTACCGTCGTCGTACACGCGAAAGGAGGTGGTCCTGGAAGTGAAGATTCTTCGGACTCGTGAGGTGGTTGCGCGCTAGTCGTCGCGCAACCGATCCAGCAACGGACCGGATGCGGTGAGCCCGTGAACCGGGCGGGGTCTCCCGAGGGGAGGCGCCCGACGGCGAGCGAGTACCACGCAACCACCGGAGCCCGCGGG
>JAQSXO010000188.1 GCA_029256625.1 Cellulosimicrobium sp.
GTAGGGCGGGAAGTTGTAGTTGTGCATGTAGCGCTTGCGCGTCTCCGGACCGAGCGAGTCGATCTGCTGCTCCATGCGGAGCATGTTCAGCGTGGTGACCCCCATGATCTGGGTCTCGCCACGCTCGAACAGCGCCGAGCCGTGCACGCGCGGGAGCACCTCGACCTCGGCCGAGAGCGTGCGGATGTCCGCGAGGCCACGGCCGTCGATGCGCACGCCGTCGGTGAGCACGCGCTGGCGCACGAGCTTCTTCTGCAGCGAGCGGTACGCGGCGGACAGCTCCTTCTCGCGGCCGTCGAACCCGGCCTGGAGCTTGCCGACCATCTCGTTCTTGATCTCGTCGAGACGGTTCTCGCGGTCCTGCTTGTCCGCGATGGCGAGCGCGGCGCGCAGGTCCGTCGCGACCTCGGCCTCGACCGCGGCGAACGCGTCGTCCTGGTAGTCCAGGAAGACCGGGTACTCCTTGACCGGCTTCGCGGCCTGGGCGGCGAGCGCCGACTGGGCGTCGCACAGCGCCTTGATGAACGGCTTGGCCGCCTCGATGCCCTCGGCGACGACCTCCTCGGTCGGCGCGCCGACGCCCTCGTCCTTGACGAGGCCCCAGGCACCGTCGGTGGCCTCGGCCTCGATCATCGCGATCGCGACGTCGTCACCCACGACACGGCCGGCCACGACCATGTCGAAGACCGCGCGCTCCTTGTCGGAGTACTTGGGGAACGCGACCCACTGGCCGTCGACGAGCGCGATGCGGACCGCGCCGACCGGGCCGGAGAACGGCAGGCCGGAGATCTGCGTCGACGCCGAGGCGGCGTTGATCGCGAGCGTGTCGTACGCGTCGTCCGGGTGGAGCGCGAGGACCGTGATGACGACCTGGACCTCGTTGCGCAGGCCCTTGACGAACAGGGGGCGCAGCGGGCGGTCGATGAGGCGGCACGCGAGGATCGCGTCCGTCGAGGGGCGGCCCTCGCGGCGGAAGAACGAGCCGGGGATGCGGCCCGCGGCGTACATGCGCTCCTCGACGTCCACCGTCAGCGGGAAGAAGTCGAACTGGTCCTTGGGGTGCTTGCCGGCCGTCGTGGCCGACAGGAGCATGGTCTCGTCGTCGAGGTACGCGGCGACGGAGCCGGCGGCCTGACGGGCGAGGCGCCCGGTCTCGAACCGGACGGTGCGGGTGCCGAAGCGACCGTTGTCGATCGTGGCCTCGGCGAACTGGATCTCGGGACCCTCCACGGGTGCCCTCCCTTTCTCGAAGCGCCGCCCGGGTGGCGCGCGTGGCGCGGGGGCTCCGGTCGCACTCGACGCTCGGCGGTCTTCGATCGAGGTCCACGGCGGTTCCCGCACCGGCTCCGTCCGAGACGGGGCCATGGGGGTCCGTGAGCCACTACCGAGGACCGAACGAGAGGCCGGCGGCGCGGTGTGGGTGGTGTCGGCTGGTGGTGATCAGCCGTGGTGTGACAGGTACATCACACCAGACCAGCCCGGTCCCCGCAGGGACCGGGCTGGCGGTGTCGTGTCAGCGACGCAGACCGAGGCGCTCGATGAGGCTGCGGTAGCGGTTGATGTCGACCTTCTGCAGGTAGCCGAGCAGGCGACGGCGCTGGCCGACGAGGAGGAGCAGACCACGACGGCTGTGGTGGTCGTGCTTGTGCTCCTTGAGGTGCTCGGTGAGGTCCTTGATGCGCTGCGTGAGGAGCGCGACCTGGACCTCGGGCGAACCGGTGTCGCCCTCGCTCGTCGCGTACTCGGTCATGATGCGCTGCTTCGTGGCAGTGTCGAGCGGCACGGTTCTCCTTCGGGTTCGTTGCGCGGTGCGCCGGGATGGTTCTCCCGGGCTCTCTGGATCCGCGGCCGGTCAGACGGCGCATCCATCTTACCAGGTGGACGCGCCGCCTCGTCCCCGGCCCGCGCGCGGCAGGCCGGGGCCCGGCGTCCCCGCTCTCGTACCCCGGGGGTCAGGGGGCGCCGTCGTGCCCGGCCGTCCCGTCGCCGCGGAACCTGCCCGCCGCGTCGGGCAGCACGCCCGCGAACCGGAGCAGGTCCGGCAGGGTGAGGACGAGGGACCCGTCCTCGAAGTGCACGCCCTGCGCCGGCGTCCAGTGGTTGCTCGCCCGGACGTAGGACGTGTCGTCCTGGCGCAGCAGGTACACGAACGTCTCCGCGAGCACGCGGCTGCCGACCTCGCCGAGGAAGCTCCCGTTGCCCTGGAGCTCGGCCTCCTTGAGGACGTAGTACCACAGCGGGGTGCCGCCGTGGTCGCCGTCCCGCAGGGCCGCGAGCGCCTGCTTCACGTCGTCGCCGGCCCGGTCCTCGAGCTGGGCCGGGGTGAGCGGGGTGACGCCGAGCGCCGTGGCGACGGCCTCGCCCGTGGGCAGCGCGAGCATGTAGCCGCGCAGCAGGTTGCGCTGCGCGAGCTGCTTCTGCAGCGCGCTGGCCACGAGCTGGGCCTGCGTGTGCGCGGGCGGCTCGGGCGGCAGCGCGCCCTCCTTGACGAGGTCGCCGAGGCTCGGTGCGAGGAACGTGTCGATCTTCTCCGCGGCCCGGAACGGCGAGGGGTCGCCCTTGTCGACGAACCGTGCCCACTCGATCGGCCAGTTCGACGGCAGCGCGGGGACGCCCGCGGGGCCGGGGCGCAGGCTGCCGCCGTTGCCCGTGAACTGGAAGAGCTGGACGAGGCTCGCGTTCCGGGGCGGCGGGCCCGTGAAGTTGAGGTTGAAGTCGTAGGTGTCGCGGATCATCGAGTGCCCGAACCGGAACGCCGCGACGGCGAACTCGAGGGGCATCGAGACGGGGTAGCGGGGCCGGAAGAACGACGTGTCGCGCAGGAGCGTCGCGTCGAGCACGCCCGGCCTGGTGAGGGTGCGCAGGTAGTCGTTGACCACGAGCCACTGGTAGTGCCAGCGCACGAGCTGGCTCGCGCGCTCGAAGACGCCGCGCTCCCCGCCCGTGAGCCGCGTCCACGGCTCGACGTCGTCCACCCAGTCCACGACGGCGTTGTGGAAGCGGATCATCGCGAGGTGGAACTGCGCCACGACGAGGTTCTCGTCGTTGCGACCGTCCGGGACGAGCGGTGCGCCCTGCTCGTCGCGCGGCAGGTCGCGCTGCGCGTCGCCGCCGGGTTCGACGAGCGAGAACGACGGCCCGCCCGGGATCACGAGCGCCTCGGTGGAGATGCGCCCGAGCCGGAGCCTGGCGGACCCCGGGACGTAGGACGCCTCGCTGCGGGTGGTCCGGTAGCCCCGCTCCCCCGCGAACACGGGGCCGCTCCCGTAGAGCGAGTCGAGGTTGAGCGCGGGGTGCCGCCCGTTGTGGAGCGAGCGCACGACGACGCGCGGCGCGAAGACCTGGAACGGGACCGCGTCGACGTCGCCGAGCGCCTGGTCGCCGTCCCGGCCGGCCGTCGTGTCCGGGCCGTTGGTGTTGAGCGTGATGTCGTGGTCGATGAACTGGCCCCAGTACGTGTACACCGCCGGGACGTGGGAGTTGAGGTCGCGCGGCGGCTGCCCGGGCGGGGCGACCGGCCGGGCGACCATGGACGCACCGAGCGCCTTGAGCGCCTCGACGGTGCCCGTCGTCGCGCCGTCGCCGACCGGCAGGTGGAACGCGGGGAAGCTCTCCGCGAGCTCCGGGAACAGGTAGTCGAACGCGGTCGTGGAGTCGTAGCGGTGGAGCTCGTGGTCCCGGGCGACCGCGGCCTCGGCCGCGGGCAGGAGCGGGGCGTTCGACTCCGCGGGGTCCACGTCCGTGTGCGCGTCCGTATCGAGCACGGCGTCGTCGGGTGCGACGGCCGAGCCGTGACCGACGCTCCGGACGGTCCGGCCGATCGGGGTGGACGCCTGGTCGACCGCGTCGGGGGCGACGTCGTCGACCACCGTCTCGGCGATGGTGCCGGCGCCGGGTGTCGCCGCGTGCTGCTGAGCCTCCATGGCTCTGCCTCTCTGTGGGAGGTCGTCTGCGGCCCGCGCGGCGGGCCACGGGGCGCCCCGCGGGCGGCTCGCGCTCGCGCAGGGGCGTGTGCGACCGCCCCCTGGACTGCGGCCCGGGGATCGCGCGGCCGCGACGGACGCCGTGCACGACGACGCCGCTCACCCGGAGGGAGGGGGCGGACCCGGTCCCGTGACACGTGGCGACCGACTCCCGACGCGCCGCCCCCGGGCGCCCGCTACCCGCGCAGGAGGCCGCGCCGTCGGGCCTCGGCGACCGCCGCGGTGCGCGAGGGCGCGCCGAGCTTGTCGTAGACGTGCACGAGGTGCGTCTTGACGGTCGCGCGCGACAGGAACAGCGCGTGCGCGATCTCGTCGTTGGTGCGCCCCTCGGCGACGAGCGCGAGCACCTCGAGCTCGCGCGCGGTGAGCGCCGTGCCGGGGCTGCGCAGGCGGCCGAGGAGCCGTCGCTGGACCGCGGGGCCGAGCGCGACCTCGCCCGCCGCGGCGGCACGCACGGCGGCCACGAGCTCGTGGGTCGGGGCGTCCTTGAGGAGGTAGCCGCGCGCGCCCGCCTCGACCGCCGCGAGGATGTCGGCGTCGGCGTCGTAGGTCGTCACGACGAGCACGGCCGGGCCGTCGGTCGCGACGATCTCCCGGACCGCGTCGACTCCCCCGAGCCGGCCCGGGCCGAACTGCAGGTCGAGCAGCACGACGTCGGCCCGCAGCCCGCCGCGGAGCCGCGCGAGGAGCTCCTCGGCCGAGCCGACCTCGGCGACGACGCGCACGTCCGGCTCGGCCTCGAGCACCGCGCGCAGGCCCGTGCGCACGACCGGGTGGTCGTCCGCGAGGACGACGTCGACGACGGCCGCACCCGTCATCGCTCCTCCTCGTCCTCGGCGGGCGCGAGCGGCACCCAGGCGGCGACCGCGGTGCCCGCGCCGGGTGCGGACTCCACGGACAGCGTGCCGCCGAGCTCCGCGAGCCGCGCGCGCATGGCGACGAGGCCGAACCCTCCCGGGGTCCCGCCCGGCGCGTCCACGGGCTTTCCGGGCGGTCCGTCCGGATCGAAGCCGCGGCCGTCGTCGACCACGTCGAGGGCGACGGCCTCCTCCCCCGGCGCCGCGCCCGCGAGGAAGCTCAGCGTGACCGCGACGCGGGACGCGCCCGCGTGCCGCTCGACGTTGGCGAGCGCGGACTGGGCGACGCGCAGCAGGGCGGCCTCGACGTCCGTCGGCAGCGCCACCGCGTCACCGCTCACCTGCACGACCACGTCCGGCCCGCCGCCGTCGGCATGCCCGGAGGCGCTGGCCGCGGTCCGGGCCGCGGTCCGGGCCGCGGTCCGGCGCAGCGCGTCGACGAGGTTCGACGACGCGAGGTCGGCGGGTGCGAGCGCGCGCACGACGCGGCGCGCCTCGGCGAGGTTGTGCCGCGCGACGGCGCGCGTCTGCTCGACGTACCCGCGCGCGGTGGCCACGTCGCCGTCGTCGAGCGCGGTCCGCGCGGCGCGCAGGAGCAGCTCGGCCGAGGAGAAACCCTGGGCGAGCGTGTCGTGGATCTCGCGCGCGAGGCGTTCGCGCTCGCCCGCGACGGCGCGCTCGCGCTCGGCCGTCGCGAGCTCGTCGCGCGTGCGGACGAGCTCGTCGAGCGTGCGCTGGCGCTCCTGCGACTCGCGCACGACCGCCTCGAGCGCGAGCACGACGACGACCGCGACGGCGCCACCGATGGCCGGGCCCAGCACGAACGGCACCGCGACGTTCGCCGTGTAGGCCACCATGACCCCGACCACGAGGAGCACGACCACCCCGACCGCGACCGGGCCGCGGCGCGGGCCGAGCACGTGCATCGCGACGAACATGAGCGGGAACGCGACCCACACCGCCGTGACCGAGACCAGGCACAGCGCGACCCACAGCACCACGAGCCCGGTCACCCACGCGCCCGCGGGCCACCACGCGCCCCGGGGCGACCGCACGTCGGCCGGGAGCGGCAGGTGGCGCCGGCCCAGCACGTAGAGGGCGAGCAGCGCGGTACCCACACCGACGGCGACGACTCCGCGCACGGTGCCCGTCGCGAGAGCCCCGACGAGCGCGAGCACGAGCAGACCCACGAGCAGGACGTCGAGGCCCCGGCGCAACCACCGCGTGGCCGCCGGGACGACCTGTGAACCGTCCCCGACGAGCCCGGCACGCCCCCCGGGCGCGGCTGCGGGGGTCGAGGACGCGGTCGGGATCACGCCGTCACCCTAGCCACGCCGCCCGTGGCCGGCATCGTCCGAACGGTCGATGCCCGGCTCCACCCCACGGCGCCGCAGGACCGACCGGCACGGCGATCCGGACCGGCGCCCTCCGCGGGACCGTGGACGGGACGTCGGGCATGCGCGGCATCCACCGGTGCCGGGCCCGCCGTCGTCCACCCGCCCACGTCACCCCTGGAGGTCCTCCCCGTGTTCCTCGCCCTGCGCGACCTGCGCCACGCCCGCGGGCGCTTCGCGCTCATGATCACGGTCGTCGCGCTCATCACGTTCCTCGTCGCCTTCCTCGCCGCGCTCACCGCCGGGCTCGGCCGCGCGAGCACGTCGGCCGTGACGGAGCTGCCCGTCGACCGCCTCGCCTTCGCGCCGCCGGCCGAGGGCGCCTCGCCGACCTTCACCGAGTCCGAGGTCACGCCCCACCAGCAGGAGGCGTGGGCAGACGTCCCCGGTGTCGGGGCCGCGGAGCCGCTCGGCGTCGCGACCGTGCGCGCGTCCGGCGAGAGCACGGCCGCCGTCACCGCGTTCGGCGTCCGGCCGGGCTCCGGCCTGGTACCCGGGACGGGCGACGGGGGCGCCGACGTCTCCGCCGGGACGGTCGTGCTCTCGCGCGGCGCCGCCGACGCGCTGGGCGCGGACGTCGGCGACCAGGTCGGAGCCGGCCCGCTCGACCTGACCGTCGCCGCGGTCGCGGACGCCGAGGCGGACTTCGCCCACACGCCCGTCGTCTGGGTCTCGCTCGACGACTGGCAGGCGGTCGGCGCGCGCGGCGACGCCGCTGCGGGCGACGCTCAGGACGGCCCGACCGCGACCGTCGTCGCGCTGCGGTTCGGCGACGACCCGCCGACGGCGGACGCGCTCGCCGCGACCGACGCGGAGCTCGGGACGGTCACCGCGACGCCGCGCGAGGCGCGCTCCGCCATCTCCTCGTTCACCGCCGAGAACCTCTCGCTGACCCTCATGCAGGTGTTCCTCCTCGCCATCTCCGCACTCGTCGTCGGTGCGTTCTTCACGGTCTGGACCATCCAGCGCGCCGGAGACGTCGCCGTCCTGCGGGCGCTGGGCGCCTCGACGCGCTATCTCCTGCGCGACGCGATCGGCCAGGCGGGCGTCGTGCTCGGCGTCGGCGTCGGGCTCGGCACGGCGCTCGCGGCCGGGGCCGGCCTGCTCGCGGCCCGCGTCATGCCCGTCGTCGTCGACGTCTCGACGACGCTCGTCCCCGCCGTCGTGCTCGTCGCCCTCGGCGGGCTCGGCGCGGTGCTCGCCGTGACGCGGGTCGCGCGCGTCGACCCGCACGCCGCCCTCGCCGCGCGCTGACCGGCGTCCGGCCGCCCTCGCTCGCACCGAACCCGTCCCTCGACATCCCCCCAGACCCGAGACCCCCAGGAGCACCCCGTGGACCTCACGCTCGACCGCATCCGCCTCGCGTACCCCGACGGCGACGGCGTCCTCGTCGCCGTGGACGACGTCACGCTCACCGTGCCGTCGGGCACGACCACGGCGCTGCTCGGCCCCTCCGGCGCCGGCAAGTCCAGCCTGCTCGCCGTCGCCGGCGCACCGCTCGACGCACCCGACGACGCCGCCGGTGCGCCGCGGGCCGCGCGCGGGCCCCGCCGCCGGGCACGGCGTGCCGCGGACCGGGCCGCGGCCCTGCGCCGCGAGCGCATCGGGATCGTCTTCCAGCAGCCGCAGCTCGTCGCGTCGCTCACCGTGCTCGAGCAGCTCGAGCTCATGAGCCACCTGCGCGGCCGGCCCGCCGCGTCGCGCCGCGCGCACGCGCTCGCCCTGCTCGACGCGGTGGGCGTCGCCGACCGTGCGGACCGCCGACCGGAGCACCTCTCGGGCGGCCAGCGGCAGCGGGTGGCGATCGCCCGGGCGCTCATGAACGACCCGCAGGTCCTCCTCGTCGACGAACCCACGTCGGCGCTCGACCACGAGCGCGGGGTGCAGGTCGTGGAGCTGGTGGTGCGGCTCGCGCGCGAGCTGGACGCCGCGGCCCTGCTCGTGACGCACGACGAGGCGACGCTCGACCCGGTCGCGGCCCGCGTGCACCTGGCGGACGGCCGGCTCGTCGAGGCGCCGGCGGCCGTCTGAGAGCCCGCCCCGACGCCGACGGCGCGCCCGGGAGCGGCGCGGTCAGCGCACCGCGCGCACGTGGGTCGCGACCGCGAGCGCCACGACGGCGGCGAGCGCCTGGGCGGCGACGGCGACCCAGCCCGGGGTGCCCACGAGGAGCGCGACCCCGAGCGGGACCGCACCGAGGACCGCGAGGTCGGGTCCCTTGCGGAGCACGGCCGCGGCGCCCGTGGGCACGCCGCCCGAGGGCGTCGCGAGCAGCGGGCCGCCCCAGTTCGGCGGCTCGCGATAGGCGCTGCGCACGGCGGCCCCACCCTGGACGACGGCGGTGAGCGCGGCCAGGGCGACCCAGCGCGCGTCGCCCGTCGCGACGACGAGCGGCGCGGACCCCGCGAGGAGGCACGCGGCGGCCGTGAGCGTGGGGGCGACGGTGCGCGCGAGCCGCGTCCAGCGGGCGGCGAGCGGGACGAGCGCGTCGACGACGGGCGCCATCTCCGCGGTGCGTGCGCCCTCGGCGCCGAGCACGGCGGCGCCGAGCCCGGCCACGACCAGCACCGCGAAGAGGCCGAAACCCGAGCCGAGGCCGGGGAGCTGCTGCGCGACGACGGTCAGCGCGCCGAGGCCGACGAGCTGCGCGAGCGCGGAGGGGCTCCGCCCGAGGAGCACGAGGTCGGCCGCGACCACCGCGCCGAACGCACCGCGCACCGCGGCGAACCGGCGAGGGCGCCGGACGCGCACCCCGGCCGCGCCGGCACGGCGCAGGGCCCGGCCGAGGTCGCGCGTGTCGAACGAGAGCACGGCGCCGCCCACCTGGTCCGCGACCGAGCTCTGCGCGCGCAGGACGGTCGCGTCGAGCGACTCCAGCCCCCGCCACCAGCGCAGGACGAGCACCGCGCCGACCGCGAGGAGCCCGACCGCGACGAGCGGTGGCGCGGCGAGCGCGGGCAGCCCGGAGCGGCCGGCGACGACGAGCACGAGGCCGGCGACCGGCACGGCCGCGACGGCGACGTCGCTCGCGCGGGCGAGGGCGGAGGCCGTGCGCGGCGACGGCTGGACGAGTCCCGCGACGGACACGAGCAGGAGCCCGAGCGCTCCGCCCGTCAGCGCGGCCCGGAGCGCGGGCGCCGCGTCGAGCCCGGCGGCGACGGACACGGCGCCCGTCCCGACCGCGCCCAGCACGCCGCCCAGGAGCACCGCGCGGACGAACGACGGCGAGACGAGCCCGCGCCGGTCTGCCGGGCTGGGCACCCACCAGCGCACGCCCGCGCTGCCCGCGCCCACCGGGCCGAGGCGCACGGCCGTCCCCGTGAGGAACGCGAGCAGCGCGGCCGTCCCGAGGGCCTGGACCGCGCCCGGACCGAGCACGGGCGCTCCGCCCGCTGCCGAGCCGGGGTCGAGGGTCGAGCGCAGCATCGAGGCGAGCCCGATCACCCAGCCGGTCGCGAGCGCGACGGACACCACCGCGTAGGCGACGTCGACGACGATCTCCCCCGGGCCCGCGTCGGCCCGCGCCGCGGCGGCGCGCGCGGTCAGACGGCGCAGCTCGCGACCCGTGAGCAGCTCGTCCGGGTCCGTCCGCGGCATGTCCACCACGCCGTCGGGACGGTCGTCGCGGCTCGCGCGGCGAGACTCTCTCGGAGGTCCGTCGGGGTGCGGGCCGCTCACCGTCAGCGCACCGCCAGGAGCGCGTCGTGCGTGTCCGCCGGCTCGAGGGCGACGCACGCGTCGTCGCCGACGAGCAGGCCACGGGCACCGGTCCGGGCGACGAGGTCCGGGTCGTGCGTCGCGAGGACCACGGCGACGCCGCTGCGCGCCTCGTCGACGAGCAGGCCCGCGAGCCGTTCGCGCATGCCGGGGTCGAGGCGCTGCTCGGGCTCGTCGAGCACGAGCAGCTCGCGGGGTCGGACGAAGCCGGACGCGAGCAGGAAGCGGCGCCGCTGGCCGGACGAGAGCGCCGACGGCAGCGACGCCGCCTGCTCCGCGATCCCGAACCGCTCGAGGAGCGCGTCCACGGCAGCGCCCGCGCCGGCCACGCCGTGCCCGCGCGCGACGAGGACCAGGTGCTCGCGCACGGTCAGGGCGGGGAAGAACGCGTCGTCGTCGAGCACGCCCGCGACCCGCGCGCGGAAGTCCCGCTCGCGCTCGTCGACGGCTCGCCCGAACGCCCGCACCGCGCCGCCGAGCGCGGGCTGGAGGCCGAGCAGCGTGCGCAGGAGCGTCGACTTCCCGCTGCCGTTCGCGCCGATGACGACGACCAGGTCGCCCGGGGCCACGGCGAGGTCGACCGGTGCGCACACCGCCACGTCCGCGTAGCCGACGCGGAGCGCTCGCGCCTCGAGCACGGGGGCAGGGCGCGGGGCGGCGGGCGCCACGGTCAGGCCTCCGTGGTCGTCGCGACCGGCTCCCCGCCCGGGACGGCGAGGAGCTCCCGGGCGCGCGCGACGTCGTCGTGCATCTGGGCGACGAGGGGCTCGATGCCGTCGAACCGCAGCGTGGGACGTAGCCGCTCGACGAGCTCGAGGACCACGTCCTCGTCGTACAGGTCGAGGTCGGCGCGGTCGAGGACGTAGGCCTCGACGCGGCGCTCGACGCCGTCGAACGTCGGGTTCGTGCCGATGGAGATCGCGGCAGGCAGCCGGACGTCGGCGTGCTCGGGGTCGGCGCCCGCGAGCTGCGGACGCTCGAGCCACCCCGCGTACACCCCGTCGGCCGGGACCATGCCGCTGATGGCGCCGAGGTTCGCCGTCGGGAAGCCGAGCTCGCGGCCTCGGGCGTCGCCGTGCACGACCGTGCCGCGCACGCGGTGCGGCCGTCCGAGGATGCGCGCCGCCTCGCGCACGTCGCCCGCCGCGAGCAGGGCCCGCACGCCCGTGGAGGACCAGCGCACCTGCGAGTCGCCCGGCGCGCTCTCCTCCGTGACGGGCACGCCCAGGTGCTGCCCGACGTCGTCGATCGCCACGACCTCGAACCCGAACCGCGAACCGAGCTCGACCATGGTCTCGAGCGTGCCCGCGTTGTCGCGACCGAAGCGCACGTCGTGCCCGACGACGACCGTGCCTGCCCTCAGCCCGTCGACGAGGTAGGTCCGCACGAACTCCTCGGGGGTCTGCCGCGCGAACTCGAGCGTGTACTCCACGAGGAGGACGGCGTCGAGACCCGTCCCGGCGAGCAGCTCGACCCGGTCCGCGATGCCCGTGATGAGCTCGGGCGCGCTCTCGGGGCGGTGCACGACCGCCGGGTGCGGGTGGAACGTCACGGCGACGGCGCGTGCGTCACGTTCGCGCGCGAGGTCGACGATCCGGCCGAGCACCTGGGCATGGCCGCGGTGGACGCCGTCGAAGTTGCCGATCGTCACGACCGACGGGCCGAAACCCGGGGGAACCTGGCTCAGGTCCGTCCACAGGTGCACGCGAGAACTCCTCCGGTGAGGGGGTGGGTCGGGCGCGCCGGCAGGGAGTCGTCGGCGCCGCTGGACAAGACTGCCACGCCCCGGCCCCGACGCCGAACCGAGGGCGTCATGCGGGCGCCAGGACGAGCACGGGCCTCGCGAGGTCGGCGCCGCCGCGGCGCGTGTCCTCGACGAGGGCGACGAGCTCACCGGTCGGGGAGATCGCCGCCGTGGTCCCGGGCGCCCCGGTCCCGGGGATCCACTGCCCGTACGACAGCGCCGTGGCCTCCTGCGCCGTGAGCTCGCGCACGGGGAACGTCGCGCGCGCCGCGTCGGCGAGCGGCAGCGTCGCGAGGACGCCGTCGCGGTCGGCCTGCGCCTCGAGCTCCTCGAGCGTCGAGGCGACGTCGAGCCCGTACCCGCCGACGCGCGTGCGCCGCAGGGCGGTGAGGTGCCCGCCGACGCCCAGCGCCGCACCGAGGTCGCGCGCGAGCGCGCGCACGTACGTGCCCGACGACACGGTCACGGCGACGTCCACGTCCAGGGCGGGGGGCGCGCCGTCGGACGTCTCGTCTGGCCCCACCGGGCGCACGTCGAGGACCTCGAACCGCGAGACGACGACGGGGCGCGCCGCGAGCGCGACGTCCTCGCCCGCGCGGGCACGGGCGTAGGCACGCTTCACGTCGACCTTGATCGCGCTCACCGTGCTCGGCACCTGGAGGATCTCGCCCGTGAGGTCGGCGATCGCGCGGTCGAGGTCGAGGCGCCCGACGCCGGACGCGTCCGCGGACGCGACGACCTCGCCCTCGGCGTCGTCGGTCGTCGTGCTCGCGCCGAGCCGGATCGTCGCGTCGTAGTCCTTGTCCGCGCCGACGACGTACGTGAGGAGCTTCGTCGCCCGACCGACCCCGAGCACGAGCACGCCCGTCGCCATGGGGTCGAGCGTGCCGGCGTGGCCGACCTTGCGCGTGCCCGCGAGGCGGCGTCCGCGACCGACCACGTCGTGGCTCGTCCAGCCGCCCGGCTTGTCCACCACGACGAGGCCGTCGGGTGCCGTCGGCCGGCGCGGGGCGTGGTCGCGCGGGCGCTCGGTGCGTGCCGTCATCGGGCCGCCTCCGTCGCCGCCCGGCCCGGCGCGTCCGACGGGTCGACCGTGCACCGGACGAGCACCGCGAGCGCCGGGTCGTCGTCGGCGTGCGACGGGGCCTCGACGGCGAACAGCGTGTTGAGCAGCATCCCGCGCGCCACGAAGTCGCGCGCCTCCTCGTCGCTCGCCCCGGCGCG
>JAQSXO010000189.1 GCA_029256625.1 Cellulosimicrobium sp.
CTCGTCGAGCAGCGCCTCGATGCGCTCGCGCGCCGTCTTCTTGCCGCGCGCGTGCTGCTTGGTCCGCGCCGCCTCCTCGGGCAGCTCGGTCGCCTCGGCGCGGCGGCGGTCGAGGTCGGCGAGCTTGGCCGCGGTGCCCACGAGGTGGGGTGCGTCGGCGTGCTCGGTCGTCGCGGGCGAGGTCGTCGCAGGTTCCGTCACGGACCCGAGCCTAGTTGGCGGGTGGCACCAACTCGATGCGGGCGTCGCCAGCACGCCGGGGGCGCGCCTTGGTGGGTGTCCACAAACCCGCCGCGCGCTCTCCCGCCCGCGTGGGAGGACCGACACGGCGGCGCTCGTGCCGGGAACGGCGCGTGCGGGAGGATGGCGGGCATGGCGAGCGTGCGCGACGACGAGTCCCGGCCCGACGGCGAGCGGCCCCCGCTGCGGGCCGAGTTCCTCCGGGAGCTCCTGGTGGCGCCCGCGGGTCCGCTCGCGCGGCTGGAGGTCGTGGCCGAGTCCGCCTCGACCAACGCCCAGCTCGCGCGCGCCGTGGCCGAGGACCCGGAGGCGTGGCCGGCACCCGCGCTCCTCGTCGCCGAGCACCAGCCCGGTGGTCGCGGCCGGCTGGGCCGCTCGTGGACCACGCCGCCGCGCGCCGCGCTCCTCGGCTCGCTGCTCCTGCGCCCCGACGTGCCGCGCGCCGTCCTGAGCTGGCTCCCGCTGCTCGCCGGGCTCGCGACCGCCCGCGCGCTGCGCGCGACCGCCGGGGTGGACGCCGTCGTGAAGTGGCCGAACGACGTCCTGGTGCCCGACCCGGGCGCGGGCGCGCCCGCAGCCCTGCGCAAGGTGGCCGGGATCCTCGCCGAGGTGCTGCCGGACGGCGGCGTCGTCGTCGGAGTGGGCCTCAACGTCTCGCAGCGGCGCGACGAGCTGCCCGTCCCCACGGCCACGTCCCTCGCCCTCGCGGGCGCCGCGACGACGGACCGGGAGGTCGTGCTCGTCGCGCTCCACGAGGCGTTCGGCGAGATCCTCGGACGCTGGCAGGAGGCCGGGGGAGACGCTCACGCCGCGGGGCTCGACGCCGACTGCGCCGAGGTCAGCGCCACGCTCGGGACGCGCGTGCGCGTCGAGCGAGTCGCGGGGGGCGACGTCGTCGGGCTGGCGACCGCGCTCGCACCCGACGGCGGGCTCGAGGTGCGCGAGGACGACGGGACGACGAGCGTCCACCACAGCGGAGACGTCCACCACCTGCGCACGCACGACTGACGCACCCGAGGGCCGACCTCGCCGACCCCGGCCGAGGAATAGGATCGCCGGGTGCCCGTGGACCCTGCGCAGAACGAGCCCGTCGCCACCCCGCCCGTGACGCCCGAGGTGGGTGCCGAGCCGGCACCGGACGCGGCGGCTCCGGACACGGAGGCGACCGAGGCCGTGCTCGACGAGGCGCTCCTCGGCGGTCCGCGCACCCTGACCCTCGAGCGGCTCGCGGAGCGTGCGGGCGTGGACGAGCAGCGGGTCCGCGCCTACTGGCAGGCGCTCGGCCTGCCGCTCACCGAGGGCGAGGAGCACGCGTTCACCGAGAAGGACGCGCAGGCGCTCGCGGACGTGTTCGCGTTCGCCCAGACCGAGCGGCTCGACGAGCGCGCCCTGACGACCCTCATCCGGTCCACCGGGCACACGACCGAGCGGCTCGTGCTCTGGCAGGTCGAGGCGCTCGTCGAGCACCTGACGCGCCGGTTCGACCTCGACGACACGAGCGCGCGTCTCCTCGTGCTCGACCGGTTGCCCGAGCTCGCGCCCGTCCTCGAGGAGCAGCTCCTGCACGCCTGGCGCCGGCAGCTGGCCGCCGTCGCCGGCCGGTTCGCGGTCGAGTTCTCCGACGCGCGTGCCGCCGCGGTCGACGAGCACGAGCTCCCGCTCCCGCGCGCGGTCGGGTTCGCCGACATCGTGTCCTTCACGCAGCGCACGCGCGGCCTGGGGTCGAGCGAGCTCGCCGAGTTCGTCCAGCTCTTCGAGACCAGCGCGCGCGACGTCATCACGGCCGCGGGCGGACGCGTCGTCAAGACGATCGGCGACGCCGTGCTCTACGTGGCCGACGACGTCGCGACCGGGGCGCGCGTCGCGCTCGGCCTGGCCGCGGCCGGGGGCCGGGAGGAGGACGTCGACGTCCCGCCCGTCCGGGTCAGCCTCGTGTGGGGCCGCGTGCTGTCGCGGTTCGGCGACGTGTTCGGGCCGAGCGTCAACCTCGCCGCGCGCCTCGTCGACATCGCCGAGCCCACGACCGTGCTCGTCGACCGCGAGACCGCCGGTCTGCTCGCGGGCGACCAGCGCTTCGCGCTCACGGCACAGCCCGAGACCGAGGTGCAGGGACTCGGCACGATCGAGCCCGTGCGCCTGCAGTGGGCCTACCGCGGCTGAGAGCCGCGCTCGCGGGCCGGGGCGCGTGGCCGCGCCTGGGCGTCAGACGGCCTCGAGCAGGCCGGGCCCGTCGTTCGTCACCGAGTTGACCAGGGTCGAGATCTCGCGCGCGACCATCGGGACGTCGTCGTGAGGGCCGCCGAGCCCGAGCAGGTCGGCCGCTCCGCGGGCGTCGACCGCCGGGTCGAGCCACGCGTCCCACGCGTCGGCGGGCAGGACGAGCGGCATGCGGTCGTGGATCTCGGCGAGGTACGGCGCCGCGTCCGTCGTGATGATCGTCGTCGAGACGAGCCAGCGGTCCGGGTCGTCGTCCGCCTTGGTCCGGTCGCGCCAGAACTCGTAGAGCCCGGCGAACGCCGCGCTCTCGCCGTCGCCCGGCGCGATCCAGTACGGCTGCTTGGGGACCTTGCCCCGGCGCGCGGGCGCACCCGCGGACCCGGCCGGCGACGCGCCGTCGGGCAGGACGCGCCACTCGTAGTACCCGTCCGCGGGCACGAGGCAGCGGCGGACGCCGAACGGCTTGGCGAACGCCGGCTTGTCCAGGATCGACTCCGCGCGCGCGTTGATCATGCGCGCGCCGCCCTTCGGGTCCTTGGACCAGGACGGTACGAGGCCCCAGCGCGCGACGCGCAGCGAGCGCCGGACCTCGCCCGTGTCCTTGGCCGCGCGCTCGACGACGATCCGCACGGGGTCGGTCGGCGCGAGGTTCCACGACGGCGGCAGGAGCCGCGCGTCGTCGGCCACGTCCGCGATCGCGAACTCGTCCGCGAGGTCCTGCGCGTCCCGGAAGGAGGCATAGCGTCCGCACATGCCTCCAGCCTGCCGCACGCCACCCACGCGCGGGCCGTGAGGGAGAGCAGGCTCACGCCCGAAGCGCCGCGTCCCGCGCTATCGAATCGATACGATGGACGCCATGCCCTCTTCCTCGGTCGACCCCGCCGTGCCCCGACCGAGATCGTCCGCCCGCTGGGTGCTGCTCCTCGGAGCCCTCGCGACGCTCCCCGCGCTCACGGTCGACATGTACCTCCCGCTGCTGCCCGAGGTGGGCGCCGAGCTCGGCGCACCCGACTCGCTCGCGCAGCTCACGCTGTCCGGGATGCTGCTCGGCGGCGCGGTCGGCCAGCTCGTCATCGGGCCCCTCTCCGACCGCTACGGCCGGCGGCTGCCCGTGCTCGTCGGGCTCTCGCTGCACGTCGTGACCTCGCTCTTGTGCGCGCTCGCGCCCAGCATCGGCATCCTCATCGGGCTGCGCGTGCTGCAGGGGTTCTTCAACGCGTCGGCCTCCGTCGTCGCGATCGCCGCGATCCGTGACCGCTTCACCGGGTCGGACGCCGCGCGCATCCTCTCGCGACTCATGCTCGTCATCGGGCTCGCACCGCTCCTGGCGCCGTCGATCGGGTCGTTCATCGGCGCGCACGCGACGTGGCGCGCGGTGTTCTGGGTGCTCGCGCTCGGCGGCCTCGCGCTCGGCGCGATCGTCCTGTTCTGGATGCCCGAGTCGCTCCCGCTCGAGCGGCGTCGACCTGCCGGGGCGCGCACCGTCCTGCGCGGCTACGCGAGCCTCCTGCGCGACCGCCACTTCGTCGCCCTCGCCGTCCTCCCCGGGCTCGGCCAGGCCGTGCTCATGAGCTACGTCGTCGGCTCGCCGTTCGTCCTCCAGGAGGGGTACGGGCTGAGCCACGGGCAGTTCGCCCTCCTCTTCGCGGTCAACGGCATCGGCCTCGTGCTCTCCGCGCAGGCCAACGCCGCGCTCGTGCGCCGCGTCGCGCCCGTGCGCCTGCTGCGGACCGCGCTCGTCGTGCAGGGCGTCTTCGCCGTCGGGCTGCTCGTCGTCGCCCTGACCGGCGCGGGCGGCATCGTCGGCATCGTCGCCGCCCTGTTCCTCGTCCTGTCGATGCAGGGCATGATCCCCGCGAACGCGTCGGCGCTCGCGCTCACCCGCCACGGCGAGATCGCGGGCACCGCCGCAGCCGTCATCGGGGCGTTCCAGTCGGGCGTCGCCGGGCTCGTGAGCCCGCTCGTCGGCGTGCTCGGGGGCGACGCCGTGGCGATGGCCACCGTCATGCTCGGTGCGGTCGTCGCGTCGCTGCTCGTGCTCGCCCTCGCCACGCCCGCGTTCCGCCGCGGCGGGTGGCACACGCCCGTCTGAGAGCGCCGGGCGTTCACGCGACGGACACCCGACCGTCTGCTCGTGTGCATGCGTGCGTCCCGGTCCGGGACTTTGCTGGTCCGCATGAGACTCACAGGAGCACGCCGGGCCACCGCCGCCCTGGTCGCCGCGGCGCTGACGCTGCCGGCCGCGTCCGTCGCCGTCGCGTCGCCCGCGCACGGACCCGCCCACCGCCCGTCGCAGGAGCGTGGGGGCGTCGTCGTCCCCACGCTCGTCGCGCGCGCGACCCTCTCCGCCGACCACCTCGAGGAGGGCCCGCCGTCCGGCGCCCTCGCGACGCCGGCCAACGGCCGCCAGGGGCCGTTCGACGGCCAGGTGATCCCGGGGTTCTCGGCCATGATCGACAACGGCGACGGGACCTTCTGGGCCCAGCCGGACAACGGGTTCGGCGCGAAGGGCAACTCGGCCGACTTCCTCCTGCGCCTCTACCGCGTCACGCCCCACTGGCAGACGGCGCGCGGCGGCGCCGGCGAGATCGAGGTCGGCGAGCACCTCTCGCTGCGCGACCCCGACCACCACGTCGACTTCCCGATCGTCCACGAGGACACCGAGGAGCGGCTCCTCACCGGGGCCGACTTCGACATCGAGTCCGTCGTGCGCGCGAAGGACGGCACCTTCTGGATCGGGGAGGAGTTCGGGCCCTTCCTCCTGCACGTCGACGCGAGGGGCGCGCTCCTCGCCCCGCCCGTGCCCTTCCCCGACGGCAGGTCGCCCGCCAACCCCTACCTCGCGCCCGGGGAGACACCGCTCGTCGGGTCGAGCCGCGGGTTCGAGGCGCTCGCGGGCTCGCGCGACGGCCGCTACCTGTACCCCGTGCTCGAGGGCGCGCTCGTCGGTGACGACCCGCGCGACCGCGTCGTGCGCCAGTTCGACACGCGCGCGGGCCGGTACACCGACCGCACCTGGACCTACCGCGTGGACACCGACGCCAACGTCGTGGGCGACGCGTTCCTGGTCCGCGGCGACGAGCTCCTGCTCGTCGAGCGCGACGACTTCGACGGTGAGCAGTCCGTGACCAAGCGGGTCTACCGCGTCGACCTCGGCGACGCCGACCGGTCCGGCCGGCTCGCGAAGGAGCTCGTGCTCGACGCGCTGAAGATCGCGAACCCGCACGGCATCGGCGCGGGCGACGGCTACGGCACCGGCGACCCGTTCTCGCTGCCCGTGCAGTCGTTCGAGACCGTCGTCCAGCTGCGCGACGGCCGCCTGCTGCTCGCGAACGACAACAACTACCCGGGGAACGACGCGCGCGTGCCCGGGACCCCGGACGACACCGAGATGGTCCTCGTCGACCTGCGGCGCGAGCGCGTCGCGACCGACGACGTGACCGTCGTCGGGCACCGCGGCGCGAGCGGCTACCGCCCCGAGCACACGCTCGCCGCGTACGAGCAGGCGATCCTCCAGTGCGCCGACTTCATCGAGCCCGACGTCGTCGCCACGAAGGACGGCGTGCTCGTCGCGCGGCACGAGAACGAGATCGGGGGCACCACGAACGTCGCGCAGCACCCCGAGTTCGCCGACCGCCGCACGACGAAGACGATCGACGGCACCGCCGTCACCGGGTGGTTCACGGAGGACTTCACGCTCGCCGAGCTGCGCACCCTGCGCGCGAAGGAGCGCATCCCGGCCGTCCGCCCGCAGAACACGGCGTTCGACGGCCTCTACCCGGTCCCGACGCTCGCCGAGGTCCTCGACCTCGCCCGGCACTCCGAGACGTGCGACGGGAAGCAGGTCGGGGTGTACCCCGAGACCAAGCACCCGACCTACTTCGACTCGGTCGGGCTGTCGCTCGAGGAGCCGCTCGTCGCCGCGCTGCGCGACGCCGGGCTCGACTCGCGCACGGCACCCGTCATCGTCCAGTCGTTCGAGACGGGCAACCTGCGCGAGCTCGACCGCCTGACGAAGGTCGACCTCGCGCAGCTCGTCAGCAGCTCCGGCGCCCCCTACGACCTCGTCGCCGCGGGCGACCCGCGCACCTACGCCGACCTGGTCACGCG
>JAQSXO010000190.1 GCA_029256625.1 Cellulosimicrobium sp.
CTCGACCGAGCTCGTGCTCGGCACGGCGACGCCCGACGCCGCGTTCTCCATGGACGTGGGCTGCGTGCGCATGACCGAGCGGCACCTGCGCTCCGACCCGCCGACCGCCGACGAGGAGGCCGCGGCCCGCGCGGACGTGCGTGCCGCGCTCGACGAGGCGGCCGCCGTCGTCCCGCTGGGGGAGGCCGCGACGCTCGTGGGCCTCGCGGGGTCGGTCACGACGGTGACGGCCCACGCGCTCGGCCTCGCCCGGTACGACCGGGAGCGGATCGACGGTGCGGTGCTGCCCGTCGACGCGGTCCTGGCGGCGTGCGACGACCTGCTCCACCGCTCGCGCGCCGAGCGTGCCGCCCTCGGGTTCATGCACACGGGGCGCGTGGACGTCATCGGCGCGGGCGCGCTCGTGTGGTCGGAGGTCGTGCGCCGCGTGCGCGACGACGTCGCCGCCGCGGGCGGGTCGCTCACCGAGGTCGTGACGAGCGAGCACGACATCCTCGACGGGATCGCCTGGTCGATCGCCTGATCTCGCCGAACCCGGCATCGCTCCCCGCACATTCCCCGGCGTGGGGAGCGACCCCGGGTTCGGCGTCTCCGGCGGCACGCGGACGGCGTGTCGCCGTGCGTGGTAGTGCGCATCGCGCGGTAGTGTGCATCGCGTGAGCCCGCCGCGTCCGGCGGGCCGAGTGCCGGGACGGACCAGGGCCACGCCCGACGGAGGGTCGGATGGACACCACGCAGCTGCTCAAGGGGGTGCTCGACGCCGCGGTCCTCGCGGTGGTCGAGGCCGAGGACGGGTACGGGTACGACGTCGTGCGACGCCTGCGCGCCGCGGGGCTCGACGACGTCGGGGACGCGTCGGTCTACGGGACGCTGCGGCGCCTGTACGCGAACGGCGCGCTGACGACGTACGTCGTGCCGTCCGACGCGGGCCCGCACCGCAAGTACTACGGGATCAACGCGCAGGGCCGGGCGATGCTCGACCTGCACCGCAAGGAGTGGCAGACGTTCGCGGGCACCGTGTCCGCGCTGCTGCGGACCGGAGAGGTGGCCGCCTGATGAGCACGACGACGCCCGCGCAGCCCCCCGCCGGCGCACCCGTGGGCCTGGCCTTCTACGGGCACGTCCACGCGTACGCGCAGCAGGTGCGCGCACACCTCGCCGACCTGCGGCCGGAGCAGGTCGAGGAGCTCACCGACGGGCTCGAGGCCGACCTCGCGGAGGCGGTCGTCGACGCCCCGGGCGCGCTGCCGCGACGCGGAGCCGCGGCCCCCGTGCCCGACGGCGGCCCCGCCGGCCCCACCGTCGCCCACGACCCGGGCGCGCGCGTCGACGGGAGCCTCGACGACACGAGCCTCGACCTCGTCGCGTTCTTCGGCCCGCCGGCCGAGTACGCCGCCGAGCTGCGCGCCGCGGCAGGGCTCCCTCCGGCCGCCGCGCCGGGCGGCGCGCGGCGCCCCCGCATCGGGGTGCGCGGGGGACTGCTCGTGCTCGGCGGGATCCTCTCGTCCGGGTGGCGGTCCCTCTGGCGGCCCGTCACGTCGACCCCGCAGTGGGCGTCCGTCCTGGACTTCCTGCGGACGTTGACCCCCGCGTGGTGGATCCTGCGCGGCTGGGTCGTGGCGACGCTGCTGCTCGCGCTGCTCGGCGGCTACCAGGTCGCGCTCCTGCCACGGGACCTCTCGGCGCGCGTCGTCGTGCTCGCGGCCGTCGTCGTGAGCGTGCAGTGGGGCCGAGGCCGGTGGCTCCCCACGGCCTGGCTGCCGAAGGTCGTGCGCCCGCTGTCCGTCGCGGCGGCGGTCGCGGCGGTCCCCACCGTGCTCTACGTGACCGCGGCGAGCGCCTCGGTCTCGGTGTCCGGGTGGGACGACGGGTACCAGCAGGGCTGGGCGGACGCGAGCGGCGGGACGCAGCAGGTGTCCTACGGCGGCCCGTCGGGGCCGGGCGGCGACGGCGTCTGGGTCGACGGCACGCAGGTGTCGAACCTGTTCGTCTACGACGCGGCGGGCGACCCCGTGCGCGACGTGCAGATCTTCGACGACCGGGGGCGCCAGGTGCGCACGGTGACCGAGGAGGGCGCGTACGGGCCGTGGTCGGTGCCCGACGTCGAAGGCACCTGGTACTTCCAGCCGACGCTCTCGACCGACGGGCGCGAGCGGTGGAACGTCTATCCGCTGCGCGCCGTCACCGAGGAGGACGTCGAGTACGCCGACGGCGACGGCCGTCCCGTCCCCGGGACGGGGACGCGCACGCACGAGATGCCGTGGCCGTTCCTCAAGGCGCCCACCGCGGTGCCGTCGAGCGTCGGGTCGGACGACGCGGCGTCGGGCACGGGTGAGCCGGGCACCGGCGAGACCGGCGACCCCGCGCCCTCGGGCGACGCCGCCGACCCGGCCGACGGCACGGCCCCCGAGCCCGCGCCGACCTCGCCGGCGGGCGGCTCGGTACCGCAGCCGACCGGCCCGACCCCGGTCGTCGGCGCGATCGGCTGACCCGGGCGGTGCCGAGCCCGGGGTTGCGTGTCACCAGGGGGCGACGGTGACCGGCAGACCCGGGCTCGGCACGCGTCCGTAGCGCGCAGAATGTCGCGTCTGCCCCGTGCACGAGGACAGCGTGGGGCGCGTCACGCCCGTCTGGCGGACGCTCCGGCTCGCCTGTGCCGCAACCGGTAATACTCTGGAACCATGCCTCAGAATGACCTGACCTCGGTCAGCCGTGCCCAGACCGCTTCGCCGCGGCCCCGCAAGGTGCCCCGCGTCGTCGTCCTCGGCGGCGGCTCCGTGGGTCTGTACGCCGCGCGCCGACTGCGCAAGAAGCTCGGTCGCCGCGAGGCGGCGATCGTCGTCGTCGACCCGCGCCCGTACATGACGTACGCGCCCTTCCTCCCCGAGGCGGCCGCGGGCTCGATCGACGGTCGCGACGTCGTCGCGCCGCACCGCCGCGCCCTGAAGGGCGTCGACGTGCTCCAGGGCAAGGTCGTCGCGATCGACCACGGCGCGCGTCGCGTGACGATCCACCCGGAGGAGGGCGACGACTACTCGGTCACGTACGACCACCTGATCGTCGGCCTCGGCTCGGTGTCGCGCACGCTGCCGATCCCCGGGCTCGCGGAGAACGCGATCGGCTTCAAGAACGTGGAGGAGGCGATCGCGGTCCGCAACCACGTGCTCAACCGCATGGACGTCGCGTCGTCCACGTGGGACGAGAAGCTGCGGCGCCGCATGCTGACGTTCACGTTCGTCGGCGGCGGGTTCGCCGGGATCGAGGCGCTGGCCGAGATCGAGGACATGGCGCGCTACGCCACGCGCAACTACGCGACGATCGAGGAGAAGGACCTCCGCTTCGTCATGATCGAGGGCGCGGGCCGCATCCTGCCCGAGCTCAGCGAGCCCATGGCGCAGTACGCGCTCGAGGAGCTCAAGAAGCGCGGCATCGAGTTCCACCTCAGCACGTTCCTGTCGTCCTGCGTGGACGGCCACGTTGTCACGTCGACCGGGGTCGAGTTCGACTCCGACACGATCGTGTGGACCGCGGGCGTCAAGGCGAACCCGGTCATCAAGGAGTCGTCCGACCTCCCCGTCGACAAGCTGGGCCGCATCACGGTGCTGCCGACGCTCCAGGTCGCGGACGCCGACGGCAACGTCGTGCCCAACGCGTGGGCCGCGGGCGACTGTGCCGCCGTCCCGGACGTGCTGAACCCGGGCAAGTTCTGCCCGCCGAATGCGCAGCACGCGATCCGCGAGGCCACGCGCCTGGCGGACAACCTCGCGCTCGAGCTGCACAGCGAGCCGCCGGTCGAGTACCGCCACAAGAACGTCGGCACGGTCGCGTCGCTCGGTCTCTACAAGGGCGTCGCGGAGCTCTTCGGGGTGTTCAAGCTCCGTGGCACGCTCGCGTGGCTCATGCACCGCAGCTACCACGTCATGGCCATGCCCACGGGCAACCGCAAGATCCGCATCTTCATCGGCTGGATCGGCCAGTTCCTCCTGGGCCGTGAGCTCGTCTCTCTGGGCTCCCTCCACGACCCGCGCGCAGAGTTCCGTGCCGCGTCGGTGCCGCCCAAGAAGGACGGCGAGCCGGTCAAGCAGACCGCGCAGGGCTCGGCGGCCGCGGCGGAGTCCGGTGCGGGCACCGTCGACGCGGACGACCGCACGCCGGCGGCCAAGGCGTCCTGAGTCCCCGGCCGGGCCGCAGGCCCGGTCATCCTGCCCGACGACGAGGGGCGAGCCGCGCGCGGCTCGCCCCTCTCGGCGTCCTGGTCCGGTCGAGCGCCGACGGCCCGGTGAGAGCCGCGGTCGCGGTAGATTCGGCGCGCGCCCCCATGGCCCAACTGGCAGAGGCGGCCGGCTTAAACCCGGCGTGTTCCGGGTTCGAGTCCCGGTGGGGGCACCGACGCTACGAGAGCCCGGTCGGGCCGTCGGGCTCCGGCGGCGGCGCGGCTTCCTGGCCGAGGATCACGACCGTCCCGTCCGGGTCCTCCACGCGTGCGACGCGCTCGCCCCACGGCTGGTCCGTCGGTGGTTCGAGCACCGGCACGCCGGCGGCGGCGAGGTGCTCGACGGCGCGGTCGCAGTCGTCGACGTAGACCCACAGCGCGGTGCGCGCGGCGCCCGTCGGCGCCGTGCCGTCGTCGAGCCCGATGCCGAGCGGCGACCGGCCCACGAGCACGCTGACGTAGACCGGCGGGCCGTCGTCGGGGAACGCGTACTCGACGGTCCCGCGCAGCAGGTCGCGGTAGAAGACGAGCGACCGCTCGACGTCGGCCACGGTGAGGATCGGGAAGAGGCTGCGGAACATCGGCGTCGCTCCTCGGTGCGCACGGCGTGGTTGTGCTCCCATCGTGCGCGCCCCGCGCCGGGTGCGCGCCCTGTGCCGGTCCGCGCGCGGGCGCCCGCGGGAGCTGCCGCGCCGGGACGTCAGGCCGCCGCGCGCCCCACGGTGTCGTCGAGGAACGTCCGGACGTCGGCGAGCTCACGCGCGTCGATGCCGTGCGCGAGCCCGGGGTAGACGCGCTCGACCAGCGTCGAGCGGCCCGGCAGCCACGCGGCCGTGCGGTCGATCGCGTGCGGCGCGATGACGCGGTCCTCGGCCCCGCGGCCCCAGAAGACGGGCGACCGGGAGGTGGCGAGAGCGGCGTCCGCGGGCTGCTCCGCAGCCTGGACGAACCCGCCGAGGACGACGGTCGCCGCTACCCGCCCGGGGCGCGTCCGCAGGAGCTGCGTGGCCATGAGCCCGCCCTGGGAGAACCCGACGGGGACCACCGGCCGGTCGGGGCCGAGCTCGGCGTCGACCCATGCCCCGCCCGCCTCGGTCGCGCGCGCGACCGGCTCCGGGTCGGGGTCGCCGGGCGTGACGATCGGGAACCACGCGAACCCGCCGTGGGGGAGCGCGAGCGGAGCGCGGAGCGAGACCCAGGGCGCACCGAGGTGCGGGCCGAGGCCGGCGAGGTCGTGCTCGTGGGAGCCGAACCCGTGCAGCAGCACGACGACGGGCCCCGACCCGGGCAGGCTCGCCGGCTCCGCGGCGGACGTGACCGCGACGAGGGTGGCCGGTGCGCTCATCGCGCGAGCAGCTCGTCGGTCGTCGTGCCGGGGACGGCCAGCGTGACGCGCGTGCCCCACGGGTCGTGCACGACGACGGAGCGGCCGTCGTCGGCGTGCTGCAGGTTGCGGGCGCGCAGGCGGGCGACGAGCGCGTCGAGGTCGTCGCGTCCGGGCACGGTGATCGCCACGTCCCCGAGGCCGAGGCTCGCGGCGCGCGGCCCGGCGCCGGCGCTGTTCCAGACGTTCATCGCGACGTGGTGGTGGTACCCGCCGGCTGACGCGAACAGGGCGCCGCTGTACTCGGTGACGGTGGCCTCGAACCCGACGGCGTCGAGGTAGAAGTCGTGGGCGGTCGCGATGTCACCGACCTGGAGGTGGACGTGCCCCACGCGTCCGGCGAGCGAGGGCCCGGCGTCGAACGTCTTCTGGTCGAGGTGCGTGCGCAGGTACGCGTTCGGGTCCAGGAACTCGGTCGCCATGAGGATCTGCCCCCGCTCGCGCACCCACGTCTCGCGCGGCCGGTCGGTGTAGAGCTCGACGCCGTTCCCCTCGGGGTCGGTGAAGTAGAACGCCTCGCTGACGAGGTGGTCGCTCGACCCGACGAACGACCCCCGGCGGTCCTGCGCGGCGCGGTAGACGGTCGCGGCGAGGCTCGCGGCGTCGTCGAACAGGAACGCGGTGTGGAACAGGCCGGCCTGGCGCCGGTCGACGGCGGGCAGCCCGGGCGTGTGCACGAGGCGCAGCATCGGCGTCGTGCCGCGGCCGAGCACGCGGTGCACCTCGGTGCCGCGCGAGCGCTCCTCGAGGGGAGCGAGCGCGAACGCGCCCGTGTAGTAGGACGTCATCTGCTCGAGGTCGCCGACGCGCAGGGTGACGGCGTCCATGCTCGTGGACGGGGACAGGAGGCGGTCGGTCGGCGCGCCGGGGGTGCTCGTGGTCATGTCTGCTCCAACTTGTTGTCGCTACAACTATATTCCCACACGCCGCGGGATGCTCCCGAC
>JAQSXO010000191.1 GCA_029256625.1 Cellulosimicrobium sp.
GAGAACACGCTCGCGCCGTGCAGGTCGAGCCGGTCGAGGCGGAGGTCGACGAGCTCGAACCCCTCGAGGTCGGCCTCCGCCTCGAGGTCGTACGCGTCGCCGCGCTGGAGGTCGTCCAGGACGACCGGGTCGATCACGGGCGGCTCGGTCGTCGGCTTCTTCGGGGGCACGTCCCGAGCCTAGGACCCGCCACCGACGCCCTGCGCCGCGGGCGTGCGCGCCTTGATCACCTCGAAGATCGCCGTCCAGTCGTCTCGCCCGTGACCCGCGGCGAGGGCGCGCTCGTAGTGCGACAGGATCGCGCGCGGCAGCACGTCGTCGACCCCGAGCTCCTCGCTCGCTCCGAGGACGTGCGCCGCGGTCGCGCCCATCATCGTCGCGGTGCTGAGGTGGCCCGGGTGGACGCCGGTCTCGAACTCCACCCCCGGCGCGCCGTCGCCCGCGATCATCGCGGGCGTCTCGACGAGCGTCCGCAGCGCGTCGGGCACGAACTGCGTGGGCGGAACCCCCGCGGCCTGCGCGAGCGCGGCCGCGTGCGCGACGCCCGACAGGGCCGTGAGGAACACGTCGAGCTGCGCCTGGTACAGGAGCTGCGCGAGGCCGGGGTCCTCGCCGAGGTAGCGCGGCGCGCCCAGCAGCGCGAGCGTGGCCTCGTGCGCCCGGAACGCCGCCTCCGGACCGCTGTAGTACACGTACGCGTCGGCGGTCCCGACGCCCGGTGCGGGCGTCATGACACCACCCGTGACGAGGGTCGCGCCGTGCTCGGCGGCCCACCGGGCCGCGGCGCGGGTCGTCCCGGGGGTGTCCGAGCTGAGGTTGACGACCGTCCGGCCGCGCAGGACGTCCGTCGCCCCGCCGAGGACGTCGTACATCGCCGCGTAGTCCGTGAGGCTCAGCAGGACGAGGTCGCTCGCCGCCACCGCCTCGGCCGGGGTCGCGGCGAGGACCGCGCCCTCGGCCACGAGCGCGTCGGCGCGCGACGGCGTGCGGTTCCACACGGTGACGACGTGGCCCGCGGCGAGCAGCGTGCGGACCATGGCCTGGCCCATCGGACCCAGGCCGATCAGGGTGACGGGGACGGGGGTGCTCATCGTGCTCCTCCTGCGGTAGGGGCGCGGTCGGGTGTGGGGGCAGGGGTGCCGGCAGGGTCGCGGATGCTCTCGACGGCGCGTGCGAAGCCGTCGGCGCCGTGGCCGGCGTCGATCTGACGGCGGACCAACGCCTGGACGGCCGCGAGGACGTCGGTCGCGAGCCCGGCCTCCTCGCTCGCCCTCACCATGTCGGACGGGTCCGAGAACTCGAGGCTCTGCTGGCCGGGGCCGCCGTAGTCGCGGCGGTCGATGACGTCGGCGTAGCCCGCGAGCTCCGCCGTCATCGCGGCGAGCCAGGGCGCCGCCCGGCGCGCGAAGTCGCTCGCGCTCACGCCCGCGGTCCCGACCATCGCGACGCCGTGGAAGAAGCCCGCGAACATCGCGTACATCCCCGCGAGCAGCGCGAGGTCGTAGAGCGGCGCGAGGCCGGGGTCCTCGCCGAACCACGTGCTGCCGCCCCACGTGTCGAGCACGGGACGGGCGTCGTCGAACGCCGCGCGCGACCCGCTGTACAGGACCTCGGCCCCCGGCCCGCCGATCATCCCGGGGACGGCCATGATGCCGCCGTCCAGGTAGGTCACCCCGTGGGAGTCCGCCCAGGCGGCGAGCTCGCGCGACTCCTCGGGCGTCGTCGTCACGAGGTTGACGAGGGTCCGGCCCGCGAGCGCGTCCGCGACGGGGTCCAGCGTCTCGTGCACCGACGCGTGGTCGAGCAGGACCGCGACGACGAGCGGCGAGGCGGCGACGGCGTCGCGCACCGACGCGGCCTCGCGGGCGCCGGCCGCGACGAGCGCGCCCGCACGTCCCGGCGTGCGGTTCCACACGGTGGTCGGGTGGCCGGCGGCGACGGCCCCGGCGGCGAGGGCGCGGCCCATCGCCCCGAGGCCGAGGACGGTGACGGAGCGTTCCGAGGGTCGTGCAGGCTGGTCAGACATCGTTCCTCCGGGTCGGGTGGTGGTGCTCGGGCGGCCGACGGCGCGGCGTGCCCTCGCCGTCCACCCTCCCCGGCGTACGGTCGCCCGGGAAGAACGCACTTCGAGGTGGGGTTCTCACCTCAGGGTGAGCGTGCAGGTCAGGGCGCCTCCCGGCACGGAACCGGTCTGCGACGAAGGAGCGAACGATGACGACGACGGCGGTCCGCACCTCCCCGGGCCCGGGGACGCCCACCACTCCCGCGCGGCGCGGCCCCTACGTCTGCGGCCTGGACGCCGCGATGGACGTGGTCAGCGGCAAGTGGAAGTCGCTCGTCCTCTGGGAGCTCGAGGACCACGGCGTGCGCCGGTACGCCCAGCTCAAGCGCGGCCTGCCCGGGGTGAGCGACAAGGTGCTCGCGCAGCAGCTCCGCGAGATGGAGGCGGACGGCCTGCTCGTGCGCGAGGTGTTCCCCGAGGTGCCGCCGCGCGTCGAGTACTCCCTCACCGAGCACGGCAGCGCGCTCAACGCGGCGCTCGAGTCGCTCGGCGACTGGGGCCGCGACCGCATCGAGCGGATCGGCGCCGAGCGCGTCGGCTGACCCGGCGCCTCAGGGCTCGGGGTGGAGGGCGTCGTAGCGCCAGAAGCGGCGCTGGGCCCGCACGACGAGCCACAGCACGACGACGCACGCCACGCCCCCGGCGACGGCGGCCCACGCCTCGCCGACCCAGGTCGCCTGCGCCCCGAGCACGAGCTCGCCCAGGCGCGGCCCGCCCGCGACGACGACGATGAACACGCCCTGGAGGCGGCCGCGCATGTCGTCGGGCGTCGCGGTCTGGAGGATGGTCTGGCGGAACACCGCGCTCACCGCGTCGGACGCGCCCGCGAGCGCGAGCGCGACGCTCGCCGCGACGACGCCGCCCACGAGGACGGTCGTCGGGGTCGTCGCCCCGACCCCGACGAGCACGAGGCCGAACAGCACGATCGACAGCCCGTACGCGGTGACCGCCCAGACGATGACGCGGCCCTGCCAGCGCACGCGGGACAGCCCGCCGGAGAACACGCCCGCGAGCACGGCGCCGATCGCGAACGCCGCGGTGAGGACGCCCGTGGTCGCCTCCCCGCCGCCGAGGAACACGACGCCCGCGGCGGGCAGCAGCACGCGCGGCGACGCGAGCACCATCGCGGCGAGGTCGACGAGGAAGGTCGTGCGGACGTTGGGCTGCGTCGCGAGGTACCGCAGGCCGTCGACGACGGACCGCCAGCCCACGACCCGGCGTCGGCGTCCCGCCGGTGCGGCCTGCGGGGTGTCGTCGCCGGTGAGAGGCGGGATGTCGGGCAGCCGCCACACCGCCCACAGCGCGGCGGTGAAGAGCACGGCGTCGATCGTGTACGCGACCTGGTAGCCCCACAGCGCGACGAGGAACGCACCGCCCAGCGGGCCGACGGTGAGCGCGACGTTCCACGCGATCGTCTGGAGCGCGTTCGCCGCGGGCAGGAGCCGGGGCTCGACGAGGCGCGGGATGATCGCCGAGCGCGCCGGGTTGTTGATCGCGAACGCCGCCGACTGCGCGGCGACCAGCGCGTAGAGCACCCCGACGGAGTTCAGGTGCAGCCACGCCTGGACGGCGATGAGCGCGGTGACCACCCAGAGGGCGGTCGACGCCGCGAGCGCGACCTTGCGGCGGTCGTACGCGTCGACGAGGGCGCCGCCGTAGAGCCCGAGCACGACGAGGGGCACGAGCGCGCAGAGCCCCAGCACGCCGACCGCGAGGGACGAGCCGGTGAGCGCGTAGACCTGGAGGCCGACGGCGACGACGGTGAGCTGCGACCCGAGGTTCGAGATCCCCAGGCCCCACCACAGCCGGCGGAACGGCGGGGAGGTACGCAACGGCGTCGTGTCGGCGAGGAGACCGTTGACGCGAGCCACGATCGCCGAGCCTACGTCAGCGCTGCCCCACCCGTGGCCGGCGGGCGGCGGCGCTCGCCGGCCGTGGGATCCTGAGCGATCCCTCCGGACCCGGGAAGAAACATGGAACCCCTGCCGCCCTCCGCTGCGTCTTGCACTCGTGAGGAACCGACATCGGCCGGGGCGCCGGCCGCAGCAGGGGGGCGGTCCGGCATGACCGACGTCGCGATCGACCGGGCGGACGCGCCCCACGTGCGGGTCGTGCGCGTGGGCCAGACCGCGGAGGAGCGCTTCACCGAGTTCGCGCGGGCGAGCTCCGCGGACCTCTACCGCTTCGCGTACCTGCTGTGCGGCGACGCGCACCGCGCGCACGACCTCGTCCAGCTCGCGCTCGAGCGGACGTTCCGGGCATGGTCGCGGGTCGGCGACGGCGAGCCGTTCGCCTACGCGCGGCGCGTCGTCGCCACGGCGCGCATCGACACGTGGCGGCGGACGAGGCGGGAGGTCTCCGTGGAGCACGAGACCCTGGCGGGCCTCGAGCGTCGGTCCACGACCGACCCGTCCGGGGTCGAGGACCGCGACCGGATCGTGCGCGCCCTGCTCGCCCTGCCGGTCAAGCAGCGGCGGGTCGTCCTGCTGCGCTACGTGCTCGACCGGTCGGAGGCCGAGACCGCCGCGGAGCTCGGCATCGCCGTCGGCACGGTCAAGTCCACCGGGTCTCGGGCACTCGCCCGCCTGCGCACCCTCGTGGCCCCCGAGAACGGAACGGAGAGGCAGCGATGAGCACGACGCCCGAGCCCGTGGCGGTCGAGGAGATCGAGGTCGTCGCCCGCGTGCGCGCGGCGCAGGACGCGGTCGAGGTGCCGACGACGCTGGACCCCGACGCTCTCGCGCACCGGGCGGTGCGGCGCGTGCGCGTCCGCCGGACCGCCCTCGCGGCGGGCGGGTCGACCGCCGTCGTCGGCGTCCTGGTCGGCGCCGTGGCGTTGCTGCCCGGGATGCTGCCTCGCGGGTCCGACCTCGCCCTCACCGTGCCGCCGGCGCAGACCGCCGCACCCGCACCGGTGGAGCCGACGGCGGACCCGGTGCCCGACCCGACGACGGAGCAGCCCGAGCAGCCCCTGCGCTACCTGCCGGTGGGCGACGGCGAGCTCCCGGAGCTGCCGGGCGTCGAGCACGGCGTCGTCGAGCTGCACCACTCGGACTACACGATGCAGGGCGGTCTCACGTACACGCTGCCGCCCGGGGGGTGGGAGGTCGAGGGCGAGGCGTTCGGCGAGCCCGCGTCGGTCACCTGGAAGGCCCCGACGTACTGGGACGTCCCGGGGTCGGACACTCCCGAGGACGCCGTCCCGCCGCCCATGAACGACTCCGGCGCCGTCCTGACGATCGACGTCGACCCCGGGGCCGCCTCGTGGACCGCCCCGGCCAGGGACTCCGGGGCCTGGACGGTCGAGATCCCCGGCGCGGACTTCGTCGCGGTGACGCGCGGCCCGTCCGACGATCCGGGCCTCGCTCGCTGGGAGGCGGACGTCCGGTACGCGGGCACGGGCTGGACGGTCGTCCTCGAGCTCACCGACGACGAGGTGGGCGACGAGCTGGCACGCGCCTTCCTGGGCAACCTGTGGTTCGAGCCCGAGGGAGCGCCCGAGTGGTTCAGCCCGACGTACACGTACCCCGAGGTCGGGGTCGTCGTCCCCGGTGTTCCCGCGGGGTGGCAGCCCGTCTCCACCGAGGACCTCAGCTACGCCGTGCCGCCGGGGTGGACGTCCCAGGGCGTCGAGGGCAACTTCGGGCGAGGGGTCGAGTGGTCCGGCCCGTCGGTCGACGGTGCGCCGTCCGACGTGCGCTGGAACATGTTCGTCCAGGTCGGCAGCACCGGCACGAGCTCGTTCAGCACGGCAGCGGACCAGTTCCACCCGCAGACGATCACCGTCCCGGGAGCGGACTTCGCCCAGGTGCTGGCGAGCCAGGGCCCGCACTGGGCGGTCGACGCCGTCCCCGCCCTGAGCGCGGACGTCGAGCTCCACGGCGAGGGCGGCGGTCCGGACGTCCTGCTCTCGATCACGCTCCCCGGCGACGAGGCGGGGCTCGAGACGCTGCGCGGAGTCCTGGGGTCCTTGCAGTTCTGACCCCGTGGCGTCAGGCCGTCCCGGCAGCGTCCACGGCGTCGTCCGTGCCCGCGTCCGCCGCGCCGTCCCGTGCGTCCTCCTCGCCCCAGGCGTCGGCGTGGCGGTGCGGGTGCCCGGGCGGCGGCTCGTAGCCCGGGTGCGGCCCGGGCGTGAGGTAGGTGCGCGCGAAGAACAGCGACGCCGCGAGGTCCTCGCGGCGCTCGGCCGCGGTCCGGGCGCGTCGCGTCGAGATCTCGACGACGACGTCGCCTGACCAGCCGCGCTGCACGAGCTCGGTGAGCACCTTGTCGCACGGCTGGTCGCCGCGTCCCGGGACGAGGTGCTCGTCCGTGATCGACGACGACCCGTCGGCGAGGTGCACGTGCGCGAGGCGCCCGTCGAACACGTCGAGCAGCGCGAGCGCGTCCTGCTGCGCGACGGCGGCGTGCGACAGGTCGAGCGTCACGTGCTCGTAGCCGTGCTCGGACGGGTCCCGGCAGGTAGGCCTGCATCTCGCGCTTGCGGCTGCGCCAGGGGTACATGTTCTCGACCGCGATGGTCACGCCCTCGGTCTCGTCGAGCTCGCCGACGAGGTCCTCGAACTCGCGCGCGTACCGGTACTGCCACCGGAACGGCGGGTGCACGACGACGGTGCTCGCCCCGACCTCCTGCGCGAGCTCGACGGTGCGCCGGAGCTTGGGCCCGGGCGCGCGCCCCCACACGCGCTGGCTCACCAGGAGCGTGGGCGCGTGGATGCTGCGGATCGGGACGTCGTGCTCGGCGGCGAGCCGCAGGAGCGTCGCGGCGTCCTGGGTCGTCTCGTCGGACCACACCATGACCTCGACGCCGTCGTACCCGAGGTCGGCCGCCGCCTCGAAGGCGTACGGGGCCTTGCGCGGGTAGACGCTGGCCGTCGAGAGCGTGACGTGGATGCGCTGCGCCTCCCCGGGGGCCGGGGACGGCTCGTGGGACGCCGCGCTCGGCGTCGTCGCGTCGGACATGCCGGTCACCCTAGACCCGTCGGCTGTGGCCCACACCCAGCGAGCGTTCGGCTGGGGAGAACCGGTGGACCGCCCTAGCCTGGGGCCATGGCGGCGACGGCGCGCGTCATCGACATCCACGTGGTCGCGGACTCGACGGGAGACACCGGGACCCGCGTCGCGCGCGCCACGCAGGCGCAGTTCCCCGGGCAGCCGGTCCGGGTCGTGCGCCACCCGCGGCTGCACAGCCCGCAGGGGGTGGACGACGTCGTCGCGCAGCTCCGCGCCGACCCCGCCGCGGCCGTGGTGTTCTGCACCGTCGTCGACGACGCGCTGCGCACGCGCGTGCTCGACGCGTGCGCGGCGCTCGACGTCCCGTGCGCCGACCTGCTCGCCCCGGCGCTCGACGCGTTCACCGCGCGCACGGGCGCGCAGCCGGCGCGCGTCGTGCAGCCCGTCGGGCTCGCCGCGGACTACTTCGACCGCATCCACGCGATGGAGTTCGCCGTCGCGAACGACGACGGCCACCTGACCGACGGGCTCGACGAGGCGCAGGTCGTGCTCGTCGGGGCGTCGCGGACGGGCAAGACGCCGCTGTCGATGTACCTCGGGTACCTCGGCTACCCCACCGCCAACATCCCGCTCGTCCCGGGCGTCGCGCCGCCGCGCGAGCTGTTCGAGGTGGAGCGCTGGAAGGTCGTGGGCCTGACGATCGACCCCGAGCGCCTGCTCGAGATCCGGCAGCGCCGCGTGCACGCGATGGGTGCCGCCGGCCTCGGGAGCCGGCGTGGCACGGCGCTCGGCGGGTACGCCGACCTCGCCCGCATCCACGACGAGCTCGACGAGGTCTCCCGGCTCCAGCGGCGCCTCGGCTGCCCGGTCCTCGACACGACGACGCTCGCGCTCGAGGAGGCCGCGGGGCGCGTCGTCGAGCTGGTGACCGCGCGTCGTCGCGCCCTGGCGCCCGACGACGCGACGCAGACCTCGGGTGACGACCTCGCCCGGGCGACCCCGCAGACCCGACCGGCGGACCGCCGTCGGGCAGGACCCCGCGCGGCCACCGCCGCCGACCACGAGGAGCAGCCATGAGCGACCGGTACGTCTACGACCTCGCGGAGGGCCGCGCGGACATGCGCGCCCTGCTGGGCGGCAAGGGCGCGGGGGTCGCGGAGATGCGCCGCATCGGCGTGCCCGTGCCGGACGGCTTCACCGTGACGACGGCGGCGTGCGTCGCGGCCATGGGCGCGCGCGAGCGCCCGCTGCTCGTCTCGGTGCGCTCGGGCGCCGTGGTCTCGATGCCCGGGATGATGGACACGATCCTCAACCTCGGGATCTCGGACGACTCGGTCGAGGGGCTCGCGGCCGAGTCCGGCAACGCGCGCTTCGCCTGGGACTCCTACCGGCGGTTCGTGCAGATGTACGGCGAGGTGGTCGAGGGCGTGCCCGCCCACGCGTTCGCCGACGAGCTCGACGCGCTCAAGGCGCGCCGCGGCGTCGCGCAGGACACGGACCTGGACGCGGACGACCTGCGCGGGCTCGTCGCGACGTTCCGCGGGGTCGCGCGGCAGCACACGGGCGAGGACCTGCCGACGGACCCACGCGAGCAGCTCCGGCGTTCGGTCGACGCGGTCTTCGCGTCGTGGGGCAACCCCCGCGCGGCCGTCTACCGGAGGGCGAACGGCATCCCGGACGACCTCGGCACCGCCGTGAACGTCATGCAGATGGTGTTCGGCAACAAGGGCGCGACGTCGGCGACCGGCGTGTGCTTCACGCGCAACCCCGCGACGGGCGCGAAGGAGCTCTACGGCGAGTTCCTCGTGGACGCGCAGGGCGAGGACGTCGTCGCCGGCATCCGCACGCCGCGGCCCCTCGCCGAGATGGAGACCGTGCTGCCCGACGCGTTCCGCGAGCTGCGCGCGACCATGGACCGGCTCGAGCAGCACTACGGCGACCTGCAGGACATCGAGTTCACCGTCGACGACGGCGCGCTCTACCTGCTGCAGACCCGGAACGGGAAGCGCACCGCGCAGGCCGCGCTGCGCGTGGCGCGCGAGCTCGTCGACGAGGGCGTGATCGACCGCGACACCGCGCTGCGCCGGCTCGACCCCGCGCAGCTCGACCAGCTCCTGCACCCGGCGCTCGACCCCGGCCACGGCGCGACCCCGCTCACGCGCGGGCTGAACGCGTCGCCGGGGGCCGCCGTCGGGCGCGTGGTGCTCGACGCCGAGACCGCGGCCGAGCGCGGCAAGGCCGGCGAGGCGGTCGTGCTCGTGCGGTGGGAGACGAACCCGGACGACATCGCGGGCGTCATCGCCGCGCAGGGCGTGCTCACGGCGCACGGCGGCATGACCTCGCACGCCGCGGTCGTCGCGCGCGGCATGGGCAAGCCGTGCGTCGCGGGGGCCGGCGCGCTGCGGATCGACGTCGAGGGGCGCCGCGTCCACGTCGGGGACCACGTGCTCACCGAGGACGACACGATCACGCTCGACGGCACGACCGGCGACGTCTACGCGGGCGCGTTACCGCTCGTGCCGCCCCAGGTCACCGACGACTTCCGCGCCGTGCTCGGCTGGGCGGACGACGTGCGGCGCCTCGGCGTGCGTGCGAACGCCGACACGGGCGAGGACGCCGCGAAGGCGCGCGAGCTCGGGGCCGAGGGCATCGGACTGTGCCGCACCGAGCACATGTTTATGGCGCCCGACCGGCTCCCCGTCGTGCGCGAGATGATCCTCGCCGAGACCGACGCCGCGCGCGCCGCCGCGCTCGACCGCCTGCTGCCCATGCAGCAGGCCGACTTCGAGGAGATCTTCGCCGCGATGTCCGGGCTGCCCGTGACGATCCGGCTCCTCGACCCGCCGCTGCACGAGTTCCTGCCCGACCTCGTCGAGCAGTCGCTCCTCGTGCAACGCCTCGAGGACGAGGTCGGCGACACCGGCGCACCGCTGCACGGGACGGACGCCGTCGTCGAGGGCTGGGCGGCCGCGGCCGGCGGCGGGGAGACGACGGCGCGGCTCGCCCGGGCGCGGCGCCTCCTCGCGCAGGTGCGGCGGCTGAGCGAGACGAACCCCATGCTCGGCACGCGCGGCGTGCGGCTCGCGCTGCTGCACCCCCAGATCGCCGCGATGCAGGTCCGGGCGATCGCGCGCGCGGCGCTCGCGGTGCGCGCGGCCGGGCACGACCCGCGCGTGGAGATCATGGTGCCGCTCGTCGGGTTCTCCGAGGAGCTGCGCCGTATGCGCGAGGTCGTCGACGCGACGATGGCCGAGGAGCTCGCGGGGGCGCCGACCCCGCTGCCCTACGCCGTCGGCACGATGATCGAGCTGCCGCGCGCGGCGCTCGTCGCGGACCGCATCGCCGAGCACGCGGAGTTCTTCTCGTTCGGCACGAACGACCTCACGCAGACGACGCTCGGCATCTCCCGCGACGACGCGGAGGGGTCGTTCCTCACCGCCTACCTGGAGGCGGGGGTCGTGGGCACGAACCCGTTCGCGACGATCGACCGGGACGGGGTCGGCGAGCTCGTCCACGTCGGGCTCGAGCGCGGGCGCCGCGTCCGGCCAGGTCTCCACGCCGGCGTGTGCGGCGAGCACGGGGGCGACCCCGCGTCCGTCGCGCTGTTCGACGAGATCGGCCTCGACTACGTCTCGTGCTCGCCGTACCGCGTGCCGATCGCGCGGCTCGCGGCCGCGCGCTCGACGCTCGACCGGCGGGACGGCGCACGCACGACGCGGGACGTGTGACGGGCGGGTCCGCCGCCGGCCGCCCCGACGGCGCGGCCCGTGGGGGGCACGGACGAGGCCGCGGGACGGAGGGCCCTTGGCCCCTCGCCTTGTGCGGGGCTTTCCCCTAGGATGCACTGGTCCAGACCACTTGTCTGCCGGAGGAACAACCATGGACCGTGCCGTCGTCGTCGCGATCACCGAGGGCCTTCACGCCCGCCCTGCCGCCCTGTTCGTCAAGGCGGCCGCCGCCCAGCCCGCGCCCGTGCGGATCGCCAAGCAGGGCGGCGACCCCGTGGAGGCGGCGAGCATCCTCAGCGTCATGACGCTCGGCGTGGGGGCCGGGGACGAGGTCGTGCTCTCGACCGACGCCGACGGCGACGACGCGAGCGCGTCGATCGACGCGCTCGCGACCTTCCTGGAGCAGACCGAGGTCGCCTGAGCACGTCGGGCCCGTCCCCCGCGGCTCCACCCGCGCGCGACGGGCTCGACCCGGGCCCCGTGCTCAGTGCTCAGCGCTCAGTGCCAGTCGCTGATCTGCACGTCGCCCGGCGCGGGCGCACCGGCACCCGTCTCCGTGAGCGCCTTGAGGCTCAGGAGGTACGACGCCCACTTGGTGCTGCAGTGGTGCATGAACTCCACCGGCTCGGCCCAGCCGCGATGGCCGAACAGCACGATCGTCCAGTCGCCCTCCTGGCGCAGGTCCCACTCGACGGTGGTGCCGACCCACTCCTCCGGCCCGTCGACGACGCGCCACACGACCCGCTCGGACGGCCGCAGCTCGACGACCTCCATGTCGAACCCGCCGACCGGCGGGAACCGGAACGCGAGGACTCCCCCGACACCCTCGTCACCGGTCGTGTCCTCGGTCCACCAGCCCGCGAGCCCGTCGACCGTCGTCAGCGCCCGGTACACCGCCTCCGGCGTCGATCCCTCGACGCCCACCCTGTGCAGGATGTCCACCATCGCCACTCTCCCGTCCGTCCGCTCATGCAACTGATTGGTTGCACCTCACGCTAGACCTGCCGGCCGCGATGCGCAACCCTCCAATTGCACATGGCACCGGTGGACGAGCCGAACCCGGGGTTGTGGCCGCACCCGGTGCCGAACCCGGCGATATCGCCGGGTTCGGCACCGAGGATGACCGCAACCCCGGGTTCGGGAGCGAGGTCGAGCGCGGGCTAGAGGCCCAGCTCCGCCAGGATCGGGAGGCGGGCCCGCACGGCCGCGCGCGCGGCGTCGGGCGTGGGCTGCTGGAGCGCGAGGAACGCGAGCTCCTCGCACTGGTCGGACGTCGTCGCGGCGAGCACCGCCGCGACGTCGGCCAGCGCGCGCGGCGTCATGGACAGCGACGTCACGCCGAGCCCCACGAGCACCGGCGCGAGCACCGGGTCCGCCGCGGCCTCGCCGCACACGCCGAGCGGGCGCCCGTTGAGCGCGGCCCCGGAGCCGGTGGCCCCGACGAGCGCGAGGACCGTCGGCTGCCACGCCGTCGAGAGCCGTGCGAGGTCGGAGACCTCCCGGTCCGCGGCCATCGTGTACTGCGTGAGGTCGTTCGTGCCGATGCTCGCGAACGACGCCTTGGCGAGCACCCAGCGTGCCCCGAGGGCCGCTGCGGGCACCTCGATCATCACGCCCGCGGTGCCGAGGCCGTGCTCCGCGCACAGCGCGACGAACGACTCCGCCTCGTCCGGCGTCGCGATCATCGGCGCCATGACCCACACGTCGGCCGACTCCGCCGCCGCCGCGCGCGCGATCGCCGTGAGCTGGCGGTCGAGCACCTCGGGGTGGCGCCGCGCGGTGCGCAGGCCGCGCACGCCGAGCGCGGGGTTGGGCTCAGCCTCCGGCGTGACGAACGGGAGCGGCTTGTCCGCGCCCGCGTCGAGCGTGCGCACGACGACCTTGCGACCGCCGAACGCGGCGAGCACCTCGCGGTAGGCCGCGACCTGCTCGTCGATCGTCGGCTCGACCGTGCGGCCCAGGAAGCACACCTCGGTGCGGAAGAGCCCCACGCCCTCCGCGCCCGCCTCCGCGGCGGCCCGCGCGTCCTCCCCGTTCGCGACGTTGGCGAGGAGCTCGACGCGACGACCGTCCGCCGTCCGCCCCTCCCCGTCGAAGCGGCGGCGCTCGCCCCGGGCGCCCCGCGCGGCGACGACGGCGGCCACGTCCTCGGCGGACGGGTCGCGCTCGACCGTGCCGAGCCCGCCGTCCACGAGCACCGTCTCGCCGTCGTGCAGGGTCAGCGCGTCCTCGACCGCGACGACGGCCGGGATGCCGAGGGCGCGCGCGAGGATCGCGGTGTGCGACGTCGGCCCGCCGCCCCGCGTCACGACCGCGAGCACGCGCCCGGGGTCGAGCTGCGCGGTGTCCGCCGGGGCGAGGTCGTCGGCGACGAGCACGAACGCGAACCCCGGGTCGGGCACGCCCGGTGCGGGGAGCCCGAGCAGGGTCGCGACGATCCGGTCGCGCACGTCGCGCACGTCGCG